>DATMWF010000048.1:0-2925 GCA_035562675.1 Arenimonas sp.
TGGTCCAGGTAAAATACGGCACAAACACCACCAAAATAGACAACAAAGACAACCAGGCTACTTTTTCGCGGTACGGCATAATCAACTCCTATGTATATTTAAACAGTCTTAATGTTAAATATAACATACATAAGGTTAATAATAAATGTCAACAGGGTAATTAAAGTTACCTAAAATCCCAAATAGCCGAGCTAAGGGGGCGAAAGCCTGAAATCCAACGCATGGGTTTTGGTTTCAGTGGCTTTGGCACCCAAGGATTGATACAGACCGATGGCGCGCACATTGTCGGGCATGACCCGGCTGAACACGAATTCCTTGCACCGCAGCGCACGGGCTTTGCTGCGCAGCGCGCTGATCAGGGTTGAGCCGTAGCCGCGTGAACGGTGGCGCTTGACGATCTCGATCTTGTCGATCACGAACGCGCAGTCGGGTTCAAACCAGCCATGGGCCCGGCCCACCATCTGTCCCTGCTGCCAGGCCTGGATGGTGTAATGCTGCCGTTGTCCGTCACGTTCAAAGTGCCAGTCGGGCTTAAGGTCGAGGGTGCTGGATTTCAGGAAGTGCTCCCGGGAAGGGTGGAGTGTTGGTGATTGCTGGACGCCATTTTACGGAATAAGGAGGGTGCTGAGTGGAATAACATGCCGATGCCACTGCTTTGGTTAAGGATTCCGGCATTCAAATCGATGGCCAACACGCCGCTGGCCCGATGAAGCCTCGTTACCACGCGCTGAAGCAGCCTGTTTCCGGCTAGCTCCTTCGCTGTACGGCGAATTCCGCCAATGCCCGCAGTTCATCGGCATTGCCATCGAAACCGGCGAGGCGCTCTTGCATGCGGGCGGCCAATTCCGCAAGCAGTGCCTTTGATGCGTCCATGCCAAGCAAGGCCGGATAGGTGGATTTTTCCTGGGCGGCGTCTTTGCCGGCGGACTTGCCCAGCTGTTCGGAGCTGCTTTCGATGTCGAGGATGTCGTCCTGGATCTGGAAGGCCAGGCCGAGGTCGTCGGCGAAAGCGGCAAGCGCGCTGCTTTCGATTTCCGACGCACCGGCAACCGCCGCCCCCAGCAACACGGACGCCTTGATCAAGGCGCCGGTTTTCATGGTGTGCACGCGTTGCAGATCGGCCAGGCTTAACCGTCGGCCGCCGGCATCCATGTCCAGTTGCTGGCCGCCGCACATGCCTTTCGAGCCGGAGGCCGACAGCAGCAGCCCCAGGCATTTCACCTTCACCGCATCCGGCCACCCGGCACCCGCCAATGCCTCAAACGCCAGGGTCTGCAGGGCGTCGCCGGCCAATATCGCGGTCGCTTCATCGAAGGCCACATGCACGGTCGGTTTGCCGCGCCGCAGACTGTCGTTATCCATGGCCGGCAGGTCGTCATGCACCAGGGAGTAGGCGTGGATCAGTTCCACCGCTGCGGCGGCCGCATCAAGCATGGCGGCATCCGCCGCGAAAATCCGTCCGGTGGCGAAAACCAGCCTTGCCCTCAGCCGCTTTCCACCGTCGAGTGTCGCATAGCGCATGGCTTGATGCAGGCGTTCAGGCGCCAGTGCCGACGGTGGCAGGAGGACCTCAAGGACGCGTTCAATGCGTCCGGCGTTATCAGGGCGCATCGTCTTCGCGGAATGGGACCTGCTGTTCCGGGTTGGCGGCATTATTGACCATGCTGACACGCTGCTCAGCCTGTTCAAGGGCTGTTTGGCACTGGCGATACAGGGCGATGCCGCGTTCATACGCGGCCAGCGAGTCGTCAAGGCTCTGCTCACCGCGCTCCATGCCGGCCACTACCTGCTCCAGTTCATCCAGCGCTTTTTCAAAAGCGGCCACCGGCGAGGCATCATTGGTTTTTGCGGATTTGCTCATAGGGTCGCTCTGGGTTCGTATTGCCAAATCAAGTTACAGGTCTGTTGCCGCAGGGATTGCGATGTCAGCACGTCGCCGACCGCGAGCAGCTCGCCCTGCCCATTATAGACAAAGGGCAGGCTGTCGCGCAGCCAGGGCGCAACGCGGCTGGATAGCAGCTTTTTCACGCTTTGGCTTTGCGTCCGGCCCGCCAGCAGGATGCGTTCGCCGCCGCTCCGGTAGGTGACGCGCGTGGCACCGGGCGGATCGCCCTGCCAACGCAGCGACCCGCCGCGCGGCAGAGCCAATGTCTGCATGCCATCCCAAAGCAGGTTAAATGCCGCGGGCACGGCAACCGTTTGATCATGTACCAGGAAAACATTCCCGTTCCAGACCCGCAGGGCATAATCCGCGCAGGCCAATTGCGTATCATCCGCGCTGCGCGCCACCGCGAGTTGCCGGATGAATTCGGTCAAGGCCGCGGATGCCGGCATAGGCTGGCCGTTGTGAAGAAGCCATTGCCTGATCACGTGCGCCTGCATGGCCGGTTCAAGCGCACGCAGTCGCGCAACATCCAGATTTCCATCCTGCAGGCAGTACGCAACATGCGAGGCGATGAGCGGCTGCAGCAGGTCGGCATCGGCCATCAACAGGGCAGCGCTGTGCGCCAGGCGCTGCGCGGCGTTCGGGAAGCGCTGCGCCAGTTCCGGCAGGATGCGGTGGCGGATGAAATTGCGGTCGAAGCGCACATCGGCGTTGCTGCTGTCCTCAATCCAATCCAGTCGGTGCGTCTGCGCGTACGCCGCCAGTTCCGATCTCGGGCAATGCAGCAGCGGCCGCCAGACCGTGTAATGGCCACGTTGCTGGATTTCACGCATATTGCCCAAAGCCTCTGTGCCGGATCCGCGCATCAGGCGCAGCAGCAGGGTTTCGGCCACATCGTCCTGATGGTGCGCCAACGCCAGGCAGTCGCCCGGTTTCAAAAGCCCCGCAAATGCCCGATAGCGTGCCTCACGGGCTTGGTGCTCGAGGTTTCGTCCGGTGTCGGCGATGGTGATTTCCACGATGTCCAAGGCGATGCCCCA
>DATMWF010000049.1:0-5656 GCA_035562675.1 Arenimonas sp.
GCCGTTGTCGAGCATCCAGTAATCGTTGTACATCTTGGACAGGTATTTGTTGCCGGTGTCGCACACGAACACGACCACCTTCTTCGGCACGGTCTGTTCCCGGCAGTATTTCAAGGCAGCGGCCAATAACGTGCCAGAGGACGAACCGCCGAGCACGCCCTCCTTGACCAGCAGTTCGCGCCCGGCGTGGAAGCTCTCCTTGTCGGAAATGGCAAAGGCTTTTTTCACGCGCGAGAAATCGGCGATGTCCGGCAGGAAGTCCTCACCGATGCCTTCCACCATCCACGAGCCGGATTTGGTGCTGAGCACGCCTTCGTTGATGTACTGGGTCAGGATCGAGCCGACCGGATCGGCCAGGACCAGCTCGACGTGCGGCGCGGCCTTGGCGAAGAAACGCGACAGGCCGGTCATGGTGCCGGAGCTGCCGCAGCCGAACACGATGGCGTCCATGTCGTGCCCCATCTGCTCCCAGATTTCCGGGCCGGTGCCGGTTTCATGCGCCAGGGGGTTGTCCGGATTGCCGAACTGGTTGATGAAATAAGCGCCCGGGGTTTCGCGCGCGATGCGCTCGGCCATGTCCTGGTAATACTCGGGATGGCCCTTGGCGACGTCGGAGCGGGTCAGGATCACGTCGGCGCCCATGGCGCGCAGGTTGAAGATCTTTTCACGGCTCATTTTGTCCGGAACCACCAGCAGCAGCTTGTAGCCCTTCTGCTGCGCCACCAGCGCCAGACCGATGCCGGTATTGCCGGCGGTGCCTTCGATCAGGGTGTCGCCCGGCTTTATCTTTCCGGCCCGTTCGGCCGATTCGATCATCGACACGCCGATGCGGTCCTTGATTGAACCGCCCGGATTCATGCATTCGAGTTTCAGGTAGAGGCTGCAGAGGCCGGTATCGAGATGCTGGGCTTTTACGATGGGCGTGTGCCCGATTAACGCAAGGACGCTTTGGTGGATGCTCATAGAAACCACTAGGGATTAAATCGGTTCCATTCTAGCAGTTTAGGGGCATGTAAAGTTCAGGCAACGGCCGGCCACGAGGAAGCCGGCCGTTACCCGGCAGGTATACATGCGTTCAATTGCTGCTGTCGCGCAGCATGCGGGTCAGCCGGTCTTTGGCCATGAGTTTCTCCCGTTTCATGCGGGTCAGGGTCAGGTCATCGATGGGCAACACGCCCAGTTCGGCATCGGTGACTTTTTTGTCGAGCTTCTGATGGTAATAATACAGCTGCCGGAATGCACTGTCGGCTGCCATCATCGAATCCAGCGCTTGCTTTGGTTGACCTTCAAACATCGCATTCTCCCTTAGAAAAACAAAACCCCAGCAGGGCTGGGGTTCAAGGCATCAAGCTTGCATCATGGGCGGCGGACTTGCCGCGTGGTGCGGACAGGAATCCGATGGCTGCATCAGGACGAGGTGATGTGCAATCGCGCATGGTTCAAGCTCTCTCAATCCACGCACGGGAAAATTGCCGTACATGGAATATAAAAACTACGCCTGTCTTTTGGTGCCCGCAACTGTTTTTTTATCCCTATGATTTATATGGGTTTAATGGGCCGTTTCCGCCCATTTGGGGTATTAAGGAGGATTTTCCTGACATTTCAATCAGTTGGCGCCCGGAGGCGAGCCGACCAAGAGACATAGCCTCCTGATAACTCGGCTATTTTTGGATTATTTCAATGCGGCGATTCTGCGCACGGCCGGTTTTGCTCTGGTTGGACGCAACGGGCTTGGCTGAACCCAGGCCCTTGGCGCTGAGCCTGGCGGCCGGGACGCCGGACGATTTCAACAACGCAAGCACCGCATCCGCGCGTTTTTTGGAGAACTGCAGGTTGGAAGGTTCCATCCCGATGGCATCCAGATGGCCTTCAACGGACCAGACCTTGCCGGAAGCGGCGAGCTTCTTCGACAATGTCCTGAGCGCGTCACGGGCAGCCGGCGTCAGCGCGGCTTTGCCGGGTTCGAAGGCGGTGCCGGATAGGGTATAGACCGTCCTGCCGGCGCGGACGCGGCTTTTAAGCAAATCCCCGGGGGCGCTCATCTGCGCCGACAGCTCTTCCTCCAGGCGGGCCAGCTCCGCCTCCTTCGCTTTGGCCTCAGCCACACGTTTGGTCTGTTCACCGGACGCCGGATCAAGCCCGGCCTGGGCCGTACCGCCGGCGTTGCCGGATTCCAGTTCGGCAATCAGCAACTGCTCCTCTTCGCGCGCCAGCGCCTGCAGCCTGAGCCGTTCGGCCTCCTTGCGCGCCAAGGTCGCATCGCGCCGTGCGGCTTCCACCAGGATGGCATCGCGCTCCCGGTCCAGCGCGACGAGCTGATCCTTGAGCTGGCTGGCCTTGACGGCATAGTCGGCGGTGCTGACCAGCACCCGTGCCTCCTCAAGCGCCGACTGCTGGTCGCGTGGCCGAACCGCCTGGACCCGCGCGAGCGCCTGCCGTGCCTGCAGTCTTTCCAGCGCGGCCGGGTTGCCGTCACGCGAGTCCCGATCCAAGGCATCAAGTGCCAGCGTGAGCTGCGTCACAGATTGCGACACGGGATCTTCCGCGGCACGGGCGGACAGCGCGGCGCAGGCCAGCGCCAGCATCAGCCACAGCCTGATCATGGTTTCTCCCCGCTTTCGCCCAGCAGCAGTTCGCGGCGCAGGCGCGCGTTGTCCGCGGTCTTTTCCTCAACCGTTTCCTTCAGGTGGATGTAACGCGCCTGATTGGCCGACAGCTCGGCGTAGCGGATGGCGCGCAGGGCCTGGCGCTCCGCTTCCTTGCCTTTGCGCCTGGCAAGCAGCGCGCGCGCATCCGCCAGCGCCGCATCGGCCAAGGCCAGGCTGTCCGGCGCCAACGCCGGAGCGCCCGATTCATGGGCGGCCTCGATGGCCCGCACCGCCCTGTCGATCTGTTCCGGCGGCGCGATCGATGCCCCGCTCTGCGCCTGGGCCGCGCCAAAACAGAGAAAAAGTGCCACACTGAGCGGGAACGGAAGTCTTTGGTACAATCTATAATCCATGCAGGCGGCCATGCGGCCTCGATGCTCAAGTGTACATAAAAACGCGTCTTGTGAATAAATTAAAAGGGGAATTATGGATATCGGTTATTTTCTGAAATTGATGAGGGAGAAAAACGCCTCGGATATGTTTTTGACGACCGGCGCCCCCGTATACATCAAAGTCGAAGGCAAGCTCTACCCGCTCGGCAACAGCGGCCTGCCGACCGGCATGGTGAAGAAAATCGCCGCATCGCTGATGGATGAAGACCGCCTGGCCGTGTTCGAGAGGGAACTTGAATACAACATGGCGCTGTCGCTGAAGGAAGCCGGCCGGTTCCGCATCAACTGCTTCAAGCAGCGCGGCGAAATCGCCATGGTCATCCGCGCCATCAAAAGCGAGATCCCGAGCATCGAACAGCTGCAGCTGCCGGCGATCCTGAAGGACATCATCAACGAACCGCGCGGCCTGGTGCTGGTGGTCGGCTCGACCGGTTCCGGCAAATCCACCGCGCTGGCCTCGATGATCGACCACCGCAACGAAACCCAGACCGGCCACATCCTGACCATCGAGGATCCGATCGAATTCCTGCACCGCCACAAGAAATCCATCGTCAACCAGCGCGAGGTGGGCCTCGACACGCACGCCTTCCACAACGCCCTGAAGAACGCCATGCGCGAGGCGCCGGACGTCATCCTGATCGGCGAGATCCTGGACACCACCACCATGGAGGCGGCCATCGCGTTCGCGGAAACCGGCCATCTGTGCCTGGCCACCCTGCACTCCAACAACGCCGACCAGACCCTGGAGCGCATCCTCAATTTCTTCCCGGAAACGGCGCACAAGAACATCCTGATGAACCTGGCGCTCAACCTGAAGGCGGTCATCTCGCTGCGTCTGGTGATCGCCAAGGACGGCCGCCGCATGCCGGCCACCGAGGTACTGATCAACACCCCGATGATCCGGGACTTGATCCGGCGCGGCGAAGTGCATGATGTCAAGGATGCGATGGATAAAAGCCTGGAAGACGGCATGCATACCTTCGACCAGTCCCTGTACAAACTTTACAAGGAAGGCAAGGTTGAACTCGAAGAAGCCCTGCGCAACGCCGATTCACGCGACGGCCTGGCCCTGAAGGTGCGCTTGTCGGAAGGCGCCGACGCCGAGCACGACCCGTACGGCGACCTCTACAGCCAGCAC
Organism: Arenimonas sp.; assembly: GCA_035562675.1. Classification (GTDB taxonomy): domain Bacteria; phylum Pseudomonadota; class Gammaproteobacteria; order Xanthomonadales; family Xanthomonadaceae; genus Arenimonas. The sequence goes on from DATMWF010000049.1 coordinate 4,179, forward strand.
TGACGTAAAAAAGCCCGCGCAAGCGGGCTTTTCGATTCAGGCCCCGATCCTGAATTCTTCCGGCGTATCCGGCTGACGCCCCGGGTGCGCGCGCACGAACGCCGGCAGCACCAGGCAGTTGTCAACGATGCGGCTGACGATAGGGTACGGCGTCATGTCCAGCCCGAAACGGGCGGCGGCGAACACATGCGGAATCAGGCAGCATTCGGCCATGCCCGGCGCCGAGCCGGCGGCGAACGCGCCGGTCAGCGCACTGCCGGCCAATTGCCGCTCGACATTGGCGAAGTTGATCGCCAGCCAATGCCGCACCCACGCACTCTTGGCCTCATTGTCGAAACCGTGCCGGTGTTCCAGATGCTGCAGCACGCGCAGGTTCATCAGCGGCTGGCCTTCGGAGGCGATGTACAGCGCGATGCCGCGCACCCAGGCGCGGTCCAACGGTTCGACCGGCAGCAGCGGATGCACCGGAAACACTTCATCGAGGTATTCCAGGATCGCCAGGCTCTGGCCGATGGCGTTGCCGTCGTGCACCAGGGTCGGCACCAGCGACTGCGGATTGATCAGGCGGTATGCCTCGGCATGCTGCTGGCCGCCGTCCTCGAGCAGATGCACCGGTTCGATGGCATAGTCCAGGCCTTTCAGGTTCAGCGCGATGCGCGCCCTATAGCTGGCGCTTGAACGCCAGTAATGGTGAAGGATCAGCGACGGCGCAGGCATGTTCAGGCTCCGGGATGCTGCAGGATTTTCTGCTCGATGGCGCCGAACACGCTGTCGCCGGTTTTATCCAGCATCTCGATGCGCACCACGTCGCCGAACGCCATGAACGGCGTGGACGGTTTGCCGTCGCGCAGGGTTTCCACCGTGCGCTGTTCGGCGAAACAGGATGCGCCCAAGGAGGTGTCCACATTGGCCACCGTGCCGGAGCCGACCAGTGTGCCGGCGCTGAGCGGCCGGGTCTTGGCGGCATGCGCGATCAGCTGGGCGAAATTGAACTGCATGTCGACGCCGGCCTCCGGTGCGCCGAACCAAACACCGTTGATGTGGGTCAGCAGCGGCAGATGCACCTTGCTGTCCTGCCAGGCCTCGCCCAGTTCATCGGGCGTCACGAACACCGGACTCAGGCAGGAGCGCGGCTTGGACTGCACGAAGCCGAAGCCCTTGGCCAGCTCGCCGGGAATCAGGTTGCGCAGCGACACGTCGTTGATCAGGCCGATCAGCTGGATGTGCCCGGCGGCCTGCTCGGGCGAAACCGCCATCGGAACGTCGTCGGTGACCACCACGATTTCGGCCTCCAGATCGATGCCGAACTCCTCGCTGGACACCAGCACCGGATCGCGCGGGCCGCAGAATCCGGCCGAAACCGCCTGATACATCAGCGGATCGCTGTAGAAACTTTCCGGCACCTCGGCGCCACGCGCCTTGCGCACGCGGGCCACGTGCGGCAGGTAGGCGCTGCCGTCGACGAACTCATAGGCGCG
>DATMWF010000050.1:0-5071 GCA_035562675.1 Arenimonas sp.
TTCAATGGCTTCCGAACGGTCGGCAAGCACGCGTTCGGCACGCTCCTTGGCCTGGGTCGCTTTCGCCTCATCCAGATCATGGGCGCGCACGGCGGTGTCGGCCAATACCGAAACCAGCTGCGGCTGCACTTCCAGAATGCCGCCGGACACGAAAAATTCCAGGTGCTCGCCGTTTTCCAGGGTGACGCGGACATAACCCGGTTTGATGCGGGTGATCAGCGGAGCATGCTGCGGCGCGATGCCGAGCTCGCCCATTTCGCCGGTGACCACGACCATCTTCACGGATCCGCTGAAGATATCGTGTTCGGCACTGACAATGTCGCAACGAATGGTAGTCATATCATTTTCTTCCATAAGATGCGCCGTGGCGCACCATTGCAATCTTTCATTCAAGCACAGCAGGCTAAGGCCCGCAGCGCGGACAACTTAAGCCTTTTCGGCCAGTTTCTTGGCTTTTTCAACGGCTTCTTCGATGCCGCCGACCATGTAGAAAGCCTGTTCCGGCAGATGGTCGCATTCACCGTCGCAGATCATCTTGAAGCCGCGGATGGTTTCCTTGAGCGTGACGTATTTGCCCGGCGAACCGGTGAACACTTCGGCGACGTGGAACGGCTGCGAGAAGAAACGTTCGATCTTGCGGGCGCGCGATACCGACTGCTTGTCTTCCTCGGACAGTTCGTCCATGCCGAGGATGGCGATGATGTCCTTCAGTTCCTTGTATTTCTGCAAGGTCGACTGCACGCGGCGGGCGGTGTCGTAATGTTCGTTGCCGATCACGTTCGGATCCAGCTGGCGCGAGGTCGAGTCGAGCGGATCGACCGCCGGGTAGATGCCCAGCGAAGCGATGTTCCGGCTCAGCACCACGGTGGCGTCCAAGTGCGCGAAGGTGGTGGCCGGCGACGGGTCGGTCAAGTCATCGGCGGGCACGTAAACGGCCTGGATCGAGGTGATCGAACCGGTTTTGGTCGAGGTAATGCGTTCCTGCAGGACGCCCATTTCCTCGGCCAGGGTCGGCTGGTAGCCCACCGCCGACGGCATACGGCCGAGCAGCGCGGACACTTCGGTGCCGGCCAGGGTGTAACGGTAGATGTTGTCGACGAAGAACAGGATGTCGCGGCCCTTGCCGGTGGCCGGGTCGATGTCGTCGCGGAAGTACTCGGCCATGGTCAGGCCGGTGAGCGCGACGCGCAGGCGGTTGCCCGGCGGCTCGTTCATCTGGCCGTACACCATCGCCACCTTGTCGAGGACGTTGGAGTCCTTCATCTCGTGGTAGAAGTCGTTGCCCTCGCGGGTACGCTCACCCACGCCGGCGAACACCGACAGGCCTTCGTGGGCCTTGGCGATGTTGTTGATCAGTTCCATCATGTTGACGGTCTTGCCGACGCCGGCGCCTCCGAACAGGCCGACCTTGCCGCCCTTCGCGAACGGACACATCAGGTCGATCACCTTGATGCCGGTTTCCAGCAGCTCGTTGGCCGAGGACTGGTCCTCGTACGACGGGGCGGCGCGGTGGATTTCCCACGCCTCGGTGGTCTGCACCGGGCCGGCCTCGTCGATCGGGTTGCCCAGCACGTCCATGATGCGGCCCAGCGTGCCCTTGCCCACCGGCACCGAGATGGCGCGGCCGGTGTTCTTGACGCTCATGCCGCGACGCAGGCCGTCGGAGGAGCCCATGGCGATGGTGCGGACGATGCCGTCACCCAGCTGTTGCTCGACCTCGAAGGTCAGGCCGGCCTCGGCGGTGCCGGCGTCGGCAAGACCGTCAACATGATGGAACTGATCAACAACATCGCCAAGCAGCATGCCGGCCTGTCGGTGTTCGCCGGCGTGGGCGAGCGTACCCGCGAAGGCAACGACTTCTACCACGAAATGAAAGACTCCAACGTGCTGGATAAAGTGGCGATGGTGTACGGCCAGATGAACGAGCCGCCGGGCAACCGCCTGCGCGTCGCGCTGACCGGCCTGACCATGGCCGAATACTTCCGTGACGACAAGGATCCCGTCACCGGCAAGGGCAGGGACATCCTGTTCTTCGTCGACAACATCTACCGCTACACCCTGGCCGGCACCGAAGTGTCCGCGCTGCTCGGCCGCATGCCGTCGGCCGTGGGCTACCAGCCGACCCTGGCCGAGGAAATGGGCGTCCTTCAGGAACGCATCACCTCGACCAAGACCGGTTCGATCACCTCGATCCAGGCCGTATACGTGCCAGCCGATGACTTGACCGATCCGTCGCCGGCGACCACCTTCGCCCACCTCGACGCCACCGTGGTGCTGAGCCGTAACATCGCCTCGCTGGGCATTTACCCGGCGGTCGATCCGCTCGACTCGACCTCGCGCCAGCTGGATCCGAACGTGATCGGCAACGAACACTACGACACCGCGCGCCGCGTGCAGTCGACCCTGCAGAAATACAAGGAACTGAAGGACATCATCGCCATCCTCGGCATGGACGAACTGTCCGAGGAAGACAAGCAGTCCGTGTCCCGCGCCCGCAAGATCGAGCGCTTCTTCTCGCAGCCGTTCCACGTGGCCGAAGTGTTCACCGGCTCGCCGGGCAAATACGTGACCCTGAAGGAAACCATCCGCGGCTTCAAGATGATCTGCGACGGCGAATGCGACCACCTGCCGGAACAGGCGTTCTACATGGTCGGCGGCATCGAAGAAGCCATCGAAAAAGCGAAAAAATTAAGCGCCGCCGCTTGATCACCCGGAGCTGTATATGACTACCATTCGTTGCGACATTGTCAGTGCTGAACACGATATCTTCAGCGGATCCGTGAAAATGGTCGTGGTCACCGGCGAAATGGGCGAGCTCGGCATCGCGCCGCAGCATGCCCCGCTGATCACCCGCATCAAGCCGGGGTATGTGCGGGTCACCCTGGAAAACGGCGAGCACCAGGAGTTCTTCGTGTCCGGCGGCATTCTGGAAGTGCAGCCGCAGCTGGTTTCGGTGCTGGCCGACACCGCCGTGCGCGCCCATGACCTGGATGAAGCGAAAGCCAACCAGGCCAAGGAAGCCGCGGAACGCGTGCTGGCCGACCGCTCGGAAGCCATTGAAGTGGCCGAAGCGGAAGCCAAACTGGCTGAGGCCGTGGCGCAGCTGCAGATGCTGCAGCGTCTACGCAAAGGCACGCGGAACTGAACTGAGAAAACCGGCGCAGGCCGGTTTTTTTTCGCTGGAAATCCGGGTGTTCAGCCCTGCCGGGCTCAGGCATAATAAAGGCTTGCAGGAGAACGTATGCATCACCCATTACACGTCATCATTCTGGCCGCCGGCGAAGGCAAGCGGATGAAGTCCGCGCACCCCAAGGTCCTGCAGCGCATCGCCGGCCGTTCCATGCTGGCGCATGTCATCGATTCGGCCAGGCGTCTCGAGGCCGCGGGCATCCATGTGGTGTTCGGCCATGGCGGCGCGCAGGTCCGCGCCGAATTCGCCGGACAGCCGGATCTGCAATGGGCTGAACAGGCGCAGCAGCTGGGCACCGGCCATGCCGTGCAGCAGGCCATGCCGCAGGTGCCGGACGATGCGCAGATACTGGTCCTGTACGCCGATGTGCCCCTGATCACCGAAAACACCCTGCGCCATTTGCTGGCGGTCGCCGATGCCGGAACCGCCGTGCTGACCGAGACCCTCAAAGACCCGACCGGCTACGGCCGCGTGCTGGTCGATGCGCAGGGCTTCGTACAGGCCATCATCGAACAGAAAGACGCCAGTGAGGCGCAGAAAGCGGTCAGGCAGGTCAATACCGGCGTGATCTGCGCGCCGGCCGGCCCGTTGAAACGCTGGCTCTCGGCTCTCGGCAACGACAACGCCCAAGGCGAATACTACCTGACCGATATCTTCGCCATGGCCGCGGCGCAGGGCGCTCCCGCCCGCTCGGCCGCCTGTCTCAGCGCCGGTGAAGCCGACGGCGCCAATGATCCGGTCCAGCTGGCGACGCTCGAACGGCGCTACCAGCTTCGGCAGGCTGAAGCCTTGATGCTGCAGGGCGTGCGCTTGGCCGATCCGGCACGGCTGGACGTGCGCGGCCGCGTGACCGCCGGCAGGGATGTGGAAATCGATGTCAACGTGATCCTGGAGGGCGAGGTGCTCCTGCACGACGGCGTCCGCATCGGTCCGTTCTGCCGCCTGAAGGACGTCGAGCTCGGCGCCGGCACGGTCGTGCAGGCGCATTGCGATTTCGACGGCGTGCGTGCGGGTTCCGGCTGTACGCTCGGCCCGTTCGCGCGTCTGCGCCCGGGTACCGATCTGGCCGATGAAACGCATGTCGGCAATTTCGTGGAAATCAAGAAATCGCGTCTTGGCAAGGGCTCGAAAGCCAACCACCTGAGCTATCTGGGCGATGCCGATATCGGCGCGAAAGTGAACATCGGCGCCGGCACCATCACCTGCAACTACGACGGCGTGAACAAATCCCTCACGGAAATCGGCGACGGTGCGTTCATCGGCTCCAATTCCTCGCTGGTCGCGCCCCTGGCCATCGGCGCGGGCGCCACCATCGGGGCCGGTTCGGTGATCACCAAGGACGCGCCGGCCGACGCCCTGACTGTGGCGCGCGGCAAACAAATCACCTTGAACGGCTGGCAACGGCCGGTCAAGAAAACAAAATAAGAGAAAAGGATTCATTATGTGCGGAATTGTCGGTGCGGTAGCGGAGCGTGATGTGGTGCATTTCCTGGTCGACGGCCTGAAGCGCCTGGAATACCGGGGTTACGATTCCGCCGGCATCGCGGTGCTCGGCGACGGCGTGCGCCGGGTGCGCCGCACCGGGCGTGTGTCCGAAATGGAAGGCGCCGCGCTCGAAGAAAACCTGACCGGCCATGTCGGCATCGGCCATACGCGCTGGGCCACGCACGGCGGGGTCACCGAATCCAACGCGCATCCGCACATCAGTTCCGGCGAGCTGGCGCTGGTGCACAACGGGATCATCGAAAACCACGAGCAGCAGCGCGAGCGCCTGCGCACGCTGGGCTATGTTTTCGAGTCGCAGACCGATACCGAAGTCATCGGCCACCTGATCCACCATTACTACAAGGCATCCGGCGACCTGCTGACCGCGACCCAGCG
>DATMWF010000051.1:0-21264 GCA_035562675.1 Arenimonas sp.
CAATTCGCCAGATTGTCGGTTGAGCTGCCGCCAACGGCATCAATGGCCAGCCGGATCTTTGCACCGCCGGTCGCTTCCGCCACGCGTTTGGCTAAACTTGGGCCATCGACCAGCACCACATCGCCGCCGGTTTCCAACACGCCGGCCACCGCCGATTCACGGCGTACGATGTTGACGGTCTTGAAGCCACGCGCTTTGGCAAGTTGAATCAAGTACGAACCCACCCCCGAATTGGCGACATTTTGAATGACCCACTCGCCGGGTTCAAGCTTCACGAATTCACTCAACATCAGCGATGCCGTCGGCGGATTGACCGTCATCATCGCCAATTGCAGCGGATCGGCATCGTTCGGCAGGGGCATCAGTGCTTTTGCCTCGGCCACGATGTGCGTTGACCAACTGCCGCAACCCACCGGCAGCAACACCGTTTGCCCGACCGGCGGACCTTTGGTATCGGGTCCGAGTGCGGCGACCTTGCCCACGCCTTCATTGCCACCCACCGCCGGCAAAGGCGGCAGCATGCCATACAGGCCGGTCAAGGTAAGCACGTCGGAAGGATTGATCGGCGCCGCCAAGACCTCGACCAAAGCCTGTCCGGCGGCAAGCTCCGGCAAGGTGAATTCGACGGCTTCGATAGATGCCTGCGGATCGGGTCCGCGTTCGGTGTACTGGGCGCGCTTCATGGGCGTTTCTCGCAGTTGAAAGATGGCACTCAGTCTAGCATGGGCCTAACGGCGCACCGGCAAGTGTTGCGTGCATGCGCTTAGCGGCCCAGCCTAAGCCGGTATTCCGTCGGCGGCACCGATTCCCAGCGCTTGAAGGCGCGTCGGAAATTGGCGATATCGGTGTATCCCAGGCTGTAGGCGATTTCCTGGATGCTCATGCTGCCTGAACTGATATGCTCGACCGCGAGGCCGTGGCGGACCTGCTCGAGGATTTCGTGGAAAGAGGTGCCCTCTTCCAACAAACGCCGGTGCAGGGTACGCGGCGTCATGTGGAACAGGCGTGCGATGACGCCGAGTGAAGGGAATCCATTCTGATTTTCCAGCAGGTTTCGGCGCACGTGGGCGGCCATCGACTCGTTTGCCGACAACTTCTCCAGTTCGCGCTGGCAGATCTGGGCCGCCTCCTGGAAGGCCGCCGGATCGGCCATTTTCAGGCGCACATCGAGCAGCTCCGCCGGAAGCGTGAAGCCGGTCCAAAGCTGCCCGTAGCGGACCTCGCACTTGAACAGCCCTTTTGCCAGGGCGGCGTACTCGGGGCGTTTGAAGGCAAATGCGGCATAACCGATCTGGCAGGATCCCAAAGTGACGTGATCGAGCATGTTCTTGACGGTCAGCACCACCGCCTCCAGCACCAGCGGTCGGATGTCGGCCAGCGGCCAGGTTTCGGTGAACAACAGGCGCACTTCACCCTCATGCACTTCATGACGGGTCGCGATGACCGAGATGCGCAGGCGGATGAAGCGTTCGAACAGCTCAAGCATCTGCCGGATGGTCACGCTGTTCATGGCGGCGAAGCCGAGCATGCCGTGCATATTCATCACCAGGCGGTTGCCGATAAGCAGACCCAGCGCGGGTTCGCGGGTCATCGCCAGCGCATCGAGCGCCAGTTGCCGGAACGCCGGAAAGCTCACCGTCTGAAGCGGATCCTCAAGCTGCGCTTCGCTCAGACCGCCCAGACGCAGCCATTGCGGAACATCCGCGCCCATGCCGCCGATCTGCTCAGCGATCTGCCGGATGTAGTGGATTGGCAAGGTGAAATCCTGCGCTTGCATGGCTTTGCTATGTTTCCGTGGATGGGACGTTCAATTGTCAATAAATGACCCATCAATGTCAACAGCCGACCTGTTTAATGAAAACCGCACCGCCTACCATGAGCTACCCTTGACGATTTTTGCGATTCGGAGCCTGCATGTTCAACCTCAGCATTAAACCCAGCGCCGTGACGGCGCACATCAACGGCCGGGAAGTCGCCATCCATGCCGGCGAAACCCTGCTGCAGGGCGCGTTGCGCAACGGCATCGACTTTCCGAACAGCTGTCGGGTCGGCGGCTGTGCCACCTGCAAATGCCGGCTGGCGGAAGGCCGGGTGAAAGAGATGACCGAGACCGGGTATATCCTGTCCAAAGACGAAATCGAGCAAGGCTACATCTTGGCCTGCCAGAGCGTGCCTCAATCCGATCTGCGTGTTGAAGTCAGCCTGCCCGAACAGTCGGCGCGCCGCCGCGTGGCCGGGCGCATAACCGCCCAAAGCAAACTCACCCATGACATCACCCGATTGGATGTCCAGCTCGATGAGCCGCTGGACTACGCAGCCGGTCAATTCGCCGACATCAGCGTTGACGCCCTGCCCGGTATCAGCCGCAGCTACTCCTTCGCAACACCCACGCAGCCTGACGGCCAGCTAAGCTTCTTCGTGCGTAAAGTGCCCGGCGGGATTTTTTCCACGGCCGTCAATGAGCAGGATCTTGTCGGGCAGCCGATGCAGATTGAAGGACCGTCCGGGAATTTCTGGCTGCGGCCCGCCGATGCGCCGATGCTGCTGTTGGCCGGCGGCAGCGGTTTGGCCCCGGTTCTGGCGCTTCTGCAGGACGCACTGGCCAAGGGCGTAACGCGTTCGGCCACCTTGCTGTTCGGGGCGCGCACTGAAAACGATCTCTACGGCTTGGATGAAATCGAATCAATCGCGCGCCGTTGGCAGGGCGATTTCCGTTTCATTCCGGTTCTTTCGGATTGCGGCAGCGGCGAATCCTGGACTGGCCGCCGCGGGCTGGTCACCGATATCATTCCGGAAATCATCGTGCCCGGTGCCCACGCCTACCTATGCGGCCCACCGGCGATGATTGACAGCGCTGTGGACAGCTTGACGCGGCAGGGCATTTACAGCCAGCACATCCACGCCGACCGTTTCAGCACGCAGCAGGATACCGCCATCGCGGCGCGAACCCCAAGCAAGGTGCACAACGACAGCGCCGGCATTTTCGATTACCTGAAGTATTTCACGTTTCTCGCCATCGGCCTGCTGTCCGCTTTCGCCCTGCTCGCCGGCGGGCCGTACATCACGGCTGGTCTGTTGGGTGTTCTGGGTGTTTTCATTTTCGGCGACGCCCTGCTGGGCGACGACACCCGCTCGCCGCATTACCGCTACCCGTGGATTCTCACGGTGCAGGTCTGGCTGGCCCTGCCCCTGTTGCTGCTGATCGTATTTGCCGGTGTCTGGAGCGTCAGCACAGGCGATCCGCTCGGCGTCGGCGCATGGCTGGGTGGACAGAGCGGCTATGACCTGTTGGCCGCCCGTGAACTCACCACACTGGGCCAGCATGTCGCCGGCATCTTCCTGACCGGTCTGATGATCGGTGCCATCGGCACGGTATCGGCCCATGAATTGACCCACCGGACCTGGGATCCGGTGTCGATGGCCATCGGGCGGCTGCTGCTGGCCTTCAGCTTCGATACCGTGTTTTCGATCGAACACGTTTACGGCCATCACCGCTATGTATCCACCGAACACGATCCGGCCACCGCGCCGCGCGGCCGCAACGTCTACCATCACATCGTCTCCTCGACCATCAAGGGCAATATCAGCGCCTGGAAAATCGAACGCGAGCGCCTGCAGCGCAAATCCCTGGGCCTGTTTTCATGGCATAACGCATTCATCCGCGGCCATGCCATCAGCGTGTTGCTGGTGGCTTTGGCTTGGCTGTACGGCGGCGCGCTGGCGGCGTTTTATTTCGTCTTGTGCGCGCTGTGGGGCAAAGCCACGCTGGAGATCGTCAATTACATGGAACATTACGGCATCGTCCGCAACCCGGCGGAACCGGTGCAGCCGAGGCACTCCTGGAACACCAACAAGCGCGTCAGTTCCTGGGGTATGTTCAACCTGACCCGGCATTCGCACCACCACGCCCAGGGTGAAGTCCCGTACCAGGACCTGAAACCCTATCCGCATGCGCCGATGATGATCAACGGTTACCTCACGACCTTCGTGGTGACCCTTATTCCGCCGCTCTGGCACTACCTGATGACCCCGAAAGTGCTGGCCTGGGACCGCGATTTCGCCAACGCCGACGAACGCCGGCTGGCCGCGCGCGCCAATGCCGGAAGCGGGCGTACCGGCTTTCATTCGGCCGGATTGGAAACCTAAAGCGGCTGGCCGGATATCGTTCGAAACGGACAGGCAGCTGCCGGTTACAATGGAGGCCAGGACCATCAGCCCTCCGGAACCGACATGAGCGACGCCTCCCGCATACTTAACCCGATCCTGCGCAGCCGGATTATGTCGGCCGACGCAGCGGCCGCTTTCATCGGCCATGGCGACAACGTCGGCATGAGCGGCTTTACCGGCGCCGGCTACCCGAAAGCGGTGCCGAAGGCATTGGCCGCTCGCATCGAGCGGGCCAACCTGGACGGTGAAAGTTTCCGCATCGGCGTATGGACCGGCGCCTCGACGGCTCCGGAACTTGACGGCGCGCTGGCCAAGGTCAAAGGCATCGAAATGCGGCTGCCTTACCAGTCAGATCCGATCTGCCGGGAGCGCATCAATGCCGGGGAGATGGAATACATCGACATCCACCTTTCGCACGTGGCGCAGTTCGTCTGGTTCGGCTTTCTCGGCAAGCTCAATGTGGCGGTGGTGGAAGTGGCAGGCATTCTGGAAGACGGCCGGCTGGTTCCTTCCTCATCAATCGGCAACAACAAGACCTGGCTGGACCAGGCCGACCGCATCATCCTGGAGGTCAACCGGCACCAGCCGGCTGCACTTGAAGGCATGCATGACGTTTATTACGGTACAGCCCGGCCGCCGGACCGCAAACCCATTCCGTTGCTGCATCCCGGCGACCGCATTGGCGAGACCTGCCTGCGCGTGGATCTGGACAAGGTCGTGGCGGTGGTTGAAACCGACCTGCCTGACCGCAATACGGAGTTCTCGGCACCGGACGAGAACTCGAAACGGATAGCCGAACATATCCTGGAATTCCTGGGCCAAGAGGTAGCCAAGGGCCGGTTGCCGCCGCAGCTGTTGCCGCTGCAGTCGGGTGTCGGCAACATCGCCAATGCCGTTCTGTCCGGGCTCAACAAAGGGCCCTTCGACAATCTGACCGGCTATACCGAAGTGCTTCAGGACGGGATGCTGGAGATGCTGAAATCCGGCAAGCTGGCCATGGCTTCGGCCACCGCGCTGTCACTCAGCCGGGCCGGCATGCAGGACTTCCTGGACAACCTGGACTTTTACCGCGAACGCATCGTGCTGAGGCCGCAGGAAATATCCAATCATCCGGAAGTCATCCGCCGGCTTGGCATCCTTGCCATGAACGGAATGATTGAAGCCGACATCTACGGCAACGTCAACTCCACCCACATCATGGGCACACGCATCATGAACGGCATCGGCGGCTCCGGCGATTTCGCGCGCAACGCGTATATCTCGATGTTCATGACGCCATCCACCGCCAAGGGCGGCGCCATTTCCTGCATCGTACCGATGGCAAGCCATGTCGACCACACGGAACACGACGTACAGGTGGTAGTGACTGAACAGGGTCTGGCCGACCTGCGCGGGCTGTCGCCGCGCCAGAGGTCACGGGTGGTCATCGAACGCTGTGCACATCCGGATTACCGGCCCGCCCTGCTTGATTACGTCGAGCGCGCCGAGAGTAACGCCCGCAGCGGCCATGGCGGCATGCACACGCCGCATCTGCTGGACGAGGCCCTGGGCTGGCACAGCCGCTTCGAACGCACGGGCAGCATGCTCGGCTGACCGTAAAAACCCCGCCGAGGCGGGGGGGGGTTGGATCAAAGCGCCTGCACGGATACCGCCGAAAACTTACCCGCCTGGTAATCACGCACGGCTTGGTGGATCTGCTCCGGCGTATTCATGACAAACGGGCCGTGCTGCACGATAGGTTCGGCCAACGGCCGTCCGGCAATGAGCAGGAAACGGCTGTCCTGCACCGCGTCGACGGTGATTCCGTCGCCGGTATTATCGAGAATGGCCATGTGACGGTCCGGCGCGTCGGTTCCGGCAATGGCAACACTGCCGCGGTAAGTGTAAGTGAATGCGTTGCTTCCGGACGCCAGCGCCTGCTGGAACCGGCTGCCGGCCGGCATATGCACGTCGAGGAACAGCGGCTCGGTATCCGGACGTTGCACGGCGCCCGCCACGTGCCGGAATTCACCTGCTATGACCCGCACCCGGACGCCGGCTTCGGTCTCGCATTCGGGTATGGACGCGGCGGGAATGTCGCGGTAGCTCGGCGCCGTCATCTTGCGCCCGGAAGGCAGGTTGAGCCAGAGCTGGAAGCCTTCCATCAGGCCTTCCTGCTGTTCCGGCAGCTCGGAATGGATCAGGCCGCTGCCGGCGGTCATCCACTGCACGCCGCCTGGCCCGAGCAGGCCGTGATTGCCGGCGCTGTCGTGGTGGCGCATGCGGCCGGCGATCATGTAGGTGACGGTTTCGAAGCCACGGTGCGGATGGTTCGGAAAACCGCCGATGTAGTCCTCCGGATTTTCGTTGCGGAACGCATCCAGCATCAGGAACGGATCAAGCCGGCGTTGCAGGTCCTGGGTCAACACCCGGGTAAGCTTCACGCCGGCGCCGTCTGAGGTGGCGATACCGCGCACCAGGCGCTCCACCGTGCGCGGTTGGGCGATGGATGGGTTGGCATCTAGGCTGTGCATGGATTTATCCCTTTTGGCTGAAGCCTAAATGTAAGGCGGCATGGCGCCAATGGGAAGCGGCCATGGCGGAATTCACTGTTGCAGCCATGCAACGACCGATATGCGGACCTAGAATCCGAACGAGGCCCCGACGCCGAGCAGCGTGGCAACGCCCATGGCGGCGAACAGGGCGGCGGCGATGCCGTGCACCAGCTTCATCGGGATTTTCGCGGCGAAGCGGTCGCCGATGAACACCGCCGGCACATCGGCGATCATCATGCCGAGGGTCGTGCCGATCACCACAAGGACCGGGCTGGGATAATGCGCGGCCATGGCCACCGTGGCGATCTGGGTCTTGTCGCCCATCTCGGCCAGGAAGAACGTGATCAGGGTGGCGCCGAACACGCCGAATTTCCTGGCCACCTGCATTTCCTCCTCTTCGATCTTGTCGGGAATCAGCGTCCACACCGCCATGCCGATGAACGACAGGCCCAGGATCCAACGCAGGACCTCCGGACTGAGCGTGGCGGTGATCCAGGCGCCGAGCGCTCCGGCCAGACTGTGGTTGAGGATGGTCGCGACCAGGATGCCGGCGATGATCGGCAACGGCTTCTTGAAGCGCGTGGCCAGCAGAAAGGCGAGCAATTGGGTTTTATCGCCGATTTCGGCGAGGGCGACCACGCCGGTTGAAACGAACAGGGATTCCATCGGTCCATTTTACCGCATCGACGGGGAACGAGGTCAGCGCAGCTGACTGTCCTTGCTGCCGCGCCGGTTGAAGCCGCTGTGAGCGGACGCGTTGTCGCGCGCGCTTTGGCACGCGATGCACAGCCGCACGCCGGGCACCGCGCGGCGGCGCGCCTCCGGAATGGCGGCTTCGCAGTGTTCGCAGTGCGTCAGGCTTTCACCGCTTGCCAACCTGCTGCGCGCGCGTGCGATGGCGTCATCGACGCTGGCATCGATCTGGTCCTGCACCGCGCCGTCACGGCTCCAACCTCCTGCCATGGAAAATTCCTCGTTTCGTCTTCATTGGGATTGCCAGTCTAGTTGCGCCGGACGGCCACCGCAAGTGCAGCCCAGCCTATTAATAGGCATAATCTATCGAGTTGATATGTTCAATCAATTGGAGTAATGATTAACAATCCTGTATTCTGTACTCATTCCCTTTTCAACCCACCTGGAGTATGCAAATGTCCATCATCAACACCATCGTCAAACCATTCAAAGCCCAAGCCTACCAAAACGGCAAGTTCATCGAAGTCAGCGATGAATCCCTGAAAGGCAAGTGGTCGGTGCTTATCTTCATGCCCGCCGCCTTCACGTTCAACTGCCCGACTGAAGTCGAAGACGCAGCCGATCACTATGTTGAATTCATGAAAGCCGACGCCGAAGTCTATATCGTCACCACCGACACCCATTTCTCGCACAAAGTCTGGCACGAAACCTCGCCGGCCGTCGGCAAAGCCCTGTTCCCGCTGGTCGGCGACCCGACCCACCAGCTGACCCGCGCATTCGACGTGCATATCGAAGAGGAAGGCCTTGCCCTGCGCGGCACCTTCATCATCAACCCCGACGGCGTGGTCAAAACCGCGGAAATCCACGACAACGCCATCGCACGCGACGTCAAGGAAACCCTGCGCAAACTCAAGGCCGCGCAGTTCGTTGCCGCCAACCCCGGCCAGGTCTGCCCTGCCAAGTGGAAAGAAGGCCAAGCCACCATCGCTCCGTCGCTGGACCTGGTCGGCAAGATCTAAACGTCACCCTCCGCCCCCATTCCCGCATTCTCCTCCCCCTGGCGCGGGAATGACGGGCGGAACTTTCTCTGTGCACACCCCGGACCTGCTTTGCAGGTCCGCGGCTTGGCTGCAACCCGAATTACGGAGTACCCCATGCTTGACACCGCCATCCAATCGCAACTGAAAGACTACCTCGAGAAACTGCAGCGCCCTGTCGAGCTGGTCGCTTCGTTGGACGACAGCGCCAAAGCCGCGGAAATGCGCGCCCTGCTGGAAGCCATCGCGCCGCTCTCAGACAAGGTCGGCCTGCGCTTCGATGGCGATGCCGGACTGCGTCCTTCGTTCGGCATCGCCACCGCCGGGGAAGCCGCGCGGATCCATTTCGCCGGCATCCCGATGGGCCACGAGTTCACCTCGCTGGTGCTTGCCTTGCTGCAGACCGGCGGCCACCCGCCGAAGATCGAGCCGGAACTGATCGAACGGATCAAGACCCTGCCGGGCGGCGGCAACTTCGAGACTTTCGTTTCACTGTCCTGCCACAACTGCCCGGATGTGGTCCAGGCCTTCAACCTGATCGCGGTGCTCAACCCCGGTTATTCACACACCATGATCGACGGCGCGGTATTTCCCGCCTTGGCCGAACAGCGCCAGATCATGGCCGTGCCCTGCGTCTACCGTGACGCCGAGGTGTTCGGCAACGGACGCATGACCCTGGAAGAAATCATCGCCAGGCTCGACAGCAGCAGCGCGGCGCGCGATGCCGGAAAACTGTCGGCCAAGGGCGTTTTCGACATGCTGATCGTCGGCGGCGGCCCGGCCGGCGCCGCGGCGGCCGTCTACGGGGCCCGTAAAGGGATCGTCACCGGCGTGGCGGCTGAACGCTTCGGCGGCCAGCTGCTGGATACCATGGCAATCGAAAACTTCATCTCCGTCAACGAAACCGACGGCCCGAAGCTGGCGATGGCGCTTGAACAGCATGTCCGGAGCTACGAAGTCGACATCATGAGCGGCCAGAAGGCGGTTGAACTGATCCCCGGCGAATTGATCGAGGTAAAACTGGAAAACGGCGCGTCACTGAAAAGCAAAAGCGTCATTCTTTCGACCGGTGCACGCTGGCGCGAGATGAATGTGCCCGGTGAAGCCGAGTACCGCAACAAGGGCGTCGCCTATTGCCCGCACTGCGACGGACCGCTTTACAAAGGCAAGCGCGTGGCGGTCATCGGCGGCGGCAACTCCGGCGTGGAAGCGGCCATTGACCTGGCCGGCATCGTGGCACAGGTCACCCTGATCGAGTTCGATACCGCGTTGCGTGCCGATGCGGTCCTGCAGAAGAAGCTGTTCAGCATGCCAAACGTCACGGTGATCACCAACGCACTGAGCACCGAAGTGCACGGCGACGGCCGCAAAGTGAACGGCCTGAGCTACCGCGAGCGTTCCACCGATGCACTCAAACGCATCGATCTGGAGGGCATCTTCGTACAGATCGGCCTGCTGCCGAACACCGATTGGCTGAAGGGCGTCGTGGAACTGTCGAACCGCGGCGAGATCGAGATCGACGCACGGGGCCAGACCAGCATTCCGGGGGTGTTCGCGGCCGGCGACTGCACCACAGTGCCGTACAAACAGATCATCATCGCCACCGGCGCCGGTTCCACCGCCGCGCTGGGTGCGTTCGACCACCTGATCCGCAGTTCTGCGCCGGCTTAATCGGAATACGGCGCCACATCCACCGTATCTCCGGATACGGTAGGATTAAGGCTTACCCCAACACCTCGATTCCCTGTGAAACGACACTTCGTCACGCTGTGTTTATTGCTGGCTTCACCGCTGGCAGCCGATGCCCATTCCCCGACCCTTATCCTGATGGGCGGCTCCTACCGCACCTGTTCGAGCCTTCTGGCCGACGATTGCCGGACCGACCAACGCGGTTTCCCGGGCGCGCGCGGCGTGCCGCAATATCGGATCGAACCAAACCGCTTTGCGGAAATCCTCGACCCGGCCTATTGGCAGCAGCGTAACGGCGCACCCGGCCTGACGGCCCTGCAGGCCATGCTCAGCAGCGCGCACACGGCGGTTGCCGATCGATTGCTCGATGCCAAAGCAATCAGCGCGACATTCGAACGGGCCGATGCAGACGCCTGGAACGCGCTGCTGACCCAGGAGCAGGACCTGATCCTGTCCGCCTTCGAGCAACTGCAGCACGATGGCGGCCGTCGCAAGCGCGAACAGGTCCGCCTGGACGGCGGCAACCGGCCCTATGATGCCGCGATGTTCCGTCAACTGGTGGCCGAGGCCGGCCAACGCAGCCCCGGCCGCAAGCCGCGCGTCGCATTCACCACATCGGCTTCGGCGAACGGCTTCGATGCCGTCGATTTCTACCGCGACCTGTTGGCCCAGGCCGGCGCCGAACCGGTCTGGTGGCCGGTCGATGCCGCGCTGGCCGAAGCGCGCTTTGGTGGAACCGGTGGTTGTCCCCATCTGCTTAAGATGCGCCGCAAGGCGTTCTCGCTGTTGGGCCGGGAGCGTGTGTTCCCGGATCTGGATGCGGAACAAAAAGCCGCCTGTATGGATCCAGAGGCGCTGGACGCTGTTCCGGAAACCGTGCAGGGCCTGTTCCTGGATGGCGGCGACCAATGGTTGCATTACCATACGTTCTTCACCCGTGATCGGACCGCCAATCCCTGGCTACGCGCGATCAAACAAGCCTTTCAGCGCGGCGACCTGGTGGTGGCCGGCACCAGCGCCGGCGCCGCGGTGCAATCCGGCCGGTCCGGCATGATAACCAACGGCCTGAGCACCAATGCCTTGGCGCGCGGTGCCACCCATGCCAACTTCAGCATGCCCGAAGGCTGTGACCTAGCCCATCGTTGCCCAGCCGGCGTGGTTGAGGACGACCTGACCTGGTGGCATGGCGGCGGGCTCGACCTGTTCGGCGACTACCTGGTGGATACCCATGTCGCCGAGCGTCGGCGCGAATTGCGTCTGGTCACGTTGATGACCGCGATTGCCGATACAACGGGCACCGCGCCTGAAGCGGGCATCGGCCTGGATGAGACCAGCGCTTTGATCGTAAGGGTTCAGGACGGAGGATTGCAGCTGGAGGCACAGGGGCAATCCGGCGCATGGTGGTTTGAACGGCCAAGTCCGCGCACCGCCGTCGGCGGCTGGACAGTGCGCGGGCACTACCTTGCGCCGGGTGCAAGCCTGTTATGGCGTGATGGGCGAATGCAGCTGCAATCCGCCTCGGAACCCACTCGCCAGAATTCAAGCGCACGCCTTGCCGGCGGTGACGCCCTGCAGCCGGAAGCATTGCGCATGGCCGTGTGGAATATGGCGCGCGGCGATTTCAGCGGCACCGAACTGGATGCGCTCGGCTACCGGCTGACGGTGCGCATGACGCCCCCATCGCGCCGCTGGCAAGGGCCGCAGGGCCAGCAGGGAGTGACCGAACTGGAGTTCACCCTCGGCCGGCCCTGAGCATTTTTCACCCCGATACGACACGCCGCCGTCTAGGATGCGTGACTATCAAGGAGTTCATCGATGCACCGCAAACCGTTCCTGCCAAGCAAACCCTGCCAGCGCTGCGGCCGTCCGTTTGCATGGCGGAAAAAATGGCAGCGCGACTGGCAACAGGTGAAATACTGCTCCGACCGCTGCCGCCAGGGTCCGGCAACCGCATGAGCACCGTTCGCCTGTTGCTGGGCGACCAACTGAATCCGGAGCACCCGTGGTTCGCCCGGGTCGACCCGGAGATCCTGTATGTGCTGATGGAAATCCGCCAGGAAACCGATTATGTCCTGCACCATGCGCAGAAAATCCTGGCCATTTTCGCCGGCATGCGGTCATTGGCGCAGCGCCTGCATGAAGCCGGCCACCGTGTCCGTTACCTCGCCATCGATGATGCCGCCAATCGCCAGAGCCTGACCGGCAACCTCGATGCCCTGATTGCCGAAACCGGTGCAGGCCGTTTCGAATGGCAGGCGCCGGATGAATACCGCCTGGACACGCAGCTCGACACATGGTTCTCGGATTCGGGATTGGATGGCGGCAAAACCTCCAGCGCGCATTTTCTCGGCAATCGGTTCGAGGCAAAGAACCTTTTCGCCGGAAAAAAACAATGGCGGATGGAGATCTTCTACCGGCAGATGCGCCGCAAACACGGGGTATTGCTCGAACCGGATGGCAGCCCCATCGGCGGAAGCTGGAACTTCGATGCCGAAAACCGCAAACCCTGGCGCGGACAACCGCCCGAACCCGTCGACAGGCGGCCGCGCCATCATCACGCGGCGCTCTGGCGGCAGATCTGCGATGCCGGTGTGCCGCACTTCGGAGACCCTTCAGCAGACGATTTCCGCTGGCCGCTGAACCGGGATGAAGCCCTCGGCCAACTGGACGCGTTCATCAACGAGGCATTGCCTTATTTCGGCGACTACCAGGACGCCATGAGCACAAGTGCTCCCAGGCTGTTCCATTCACTGCTGTCGTTTGCACTGAACGTGAAAATGCTGCATCCGCGCGAGGTCGTCGAGGCCGCCGAAACCGCCTGGCGCAATGGCCATGCGCCGCTGGCGGCGGTGGAAGGCTTCATCCGGCAGATCCTGGGCTGGCGGGAGTACATCCGCGGCGTGTACTGGGCGCATATGCCCGGCTATGAAAACAGCAATGCCCTGGCGCACAGCGCGCCACTGCCGGAATGGTTCTGGACCGGAAACACCGGCATGCGCTGCCTGGCCGACAGCATCGGCAATTCGCTGAAGTACGCGCATGCCCACCATATCCAGCGCCTGATGGTGATCGGCAATTTCGCCCTGCTGGCCGGCCTCGACCCGCAGGCCTTGCACCGTTGGTACCTCGGCATCTACATCGATGCCTTCGAATGGGTCGAACTGCCGAACACGCTGGGCATGAGCCAGTACGCCGACGGCGGACTGCTCGCCAGCAAGCCATACGCCGCCAGCGCAGCCTACATGCACCGCATGGGTGATTATTGTCGCGGCTGTGCTTACAAGCGGGACAAACGCACCGGGCCCGATGCCTGCCCGTTCAATGCGCTGTATTGGGATTTCCATCTGCGCCACACCGGTCGACTTTCAAAAAATCCGCGTATCGGCATGGTATACCGCAACCTGGCCGCCATGGATGCCGCGGAAGTCGAAGCCCTACGGCAACAGGCCGATGCACTGCGCGGGCGCCTGGACCGCCTGTAAGTCCGTTCAGCCGATACGCACACTGCGCATGCTGATCGAACCCAGATCGAAACGCTCGGTGAAGAACTCCAGGCTGTCATCGGCATGCCGCGTGCCCAACGCATACAGCAATGGCCAATAATGTTCCGAGGTCGGCACGGCCAAGGACGCGCCCGGCAAGGCACCGTAATCCGCCAAGGCCTGCAGATCGTTGCGTTCAATGGCATTAGCCACCGCGGCATCGAAATCGGTGGCCCAATCCGGCGTGCCGGACCCACCTATCTGCCGCAGGTTATGCACGATATTGCCGCTGCCCAGGATCAGTACGCCTTCCTCGCGCAACACTGACAGTTTCCTGGCCAGATCCAGATGCTGCCCTGCGCTGTAGCCGCGCGCCAGGCTGAGCTGTACCACCGGCACGGCAGCTTCAGGAAACAGGTGCATCAACACCTGCCACGCGCCATGATCCAGGCCCCAGCCCGGATCCGGGGATACGTCGCCACCGGCCAAATCCAGCACTCGCCGCACCAACGGCGGACTGCCCGGCGCAGGGTACCGGACGGCGTGAAGCGTTGGCGGAAAGCCAGCGAAATCATGGATGGTCTGTGGCGGATCCGCCGTGCAGACCATCGGCGCCGCGGTTTCCCAATGCGCGGATATGCACAATACCGCTCGCGGCCGGGCAAGCTCGGCACCCAGCTCCCGCCATGCGGAACGGAACGGATTATCGGTGATGGCGTTCATCGGGCTGCCGTGGCCGATGAACAATGCCGGCATGCGGGAAGTCATGGGACTGGCCTGTCAGTGGACTGTCAGGGCAGTGTAGATGCCGGCAGCCTGCCTGTCATTGCCGACGGTGGAATTCACTGTTCCACGCCAGTTCAGGCGCGCGCTATCACCATCACCGTCAGGCGTCCGGTGCAGACCAGTTTGCCGCTGGCTTCATCACGGATATCGACCTGCCAGACGTGCGTTTTGCGGCCGGCATGGACGATTCGAGCGGTGCCGAGCACGTTGCCAGAGCGCACGCCGCCGATATGGTTGGCGTTGATTTCGATGCCCACCGGCTGCTGGCTTGCCATGTCCAGCAACAGGCTCGAGCCCATGGACCCCAGGCTTTCGATCAGGGCCATGCTGGCGCCGCCATGCAGCAGGCCGGCCGGCTGGTGCGTGCGGTGGTCAACCGGCATGCGTGCCACCAGGTAATCGCCGCCAAGCTCGATGCATTCGATGCCCAGGTGTTCCATCAGGGTGTTGCGGCTCCACCGGTTGATGTCGGCCAGCGGTAATTGTTGAAGCGTCATGGGTTGATCCTTAATTCGGGGGCGGCGCGCGCCAGGTAATCGAGCACTTCGGCATAGCTTCCTTTGAAAACGACACGGTCGGACTTGCGGCCGAGCTGGTATGCATACATCGGATCGTAATAGTCCTTCAGCATCACGCGTATCCATTGTTTATGCCCGAGGGGATCACCGCCGAGGTGCGTGTCGATGGCGGACTGCATGAGCGTCTGCAGTTGTTGGTGGCGCCAGCCGCCCAGCCGGCGTTTCAGGCCGGCCAGCGATGCCAGCAGCTCGTCGGCAAACAGCCTGAAACCCGCTTCGGCGCCGGCATGGCTCTGCCATTCGCGCAGTTTATCCAGGATATAGTTCGCATAGGTGTGCTCGACGCGCTGCTCCAGGCCGGTCTCGATCAGAACAATCGGTGCCTGTTGCATGACGGCAAGCAGGGGTTCCGGCAGCACGATGCGGCCGATGAGCTGGCTTTCATCCTCCAGCACTACCGGTCGCGACAGGGAGGCATGACGTTGCTTCAGTAACGCGATGGATAAGGCGTTTTCAAAGTATATCTGGGTCGGCTGCCCGCCAACCCGCTTACCGAATGCGCTGCCGCGGTGCCGGGCAAGTCCTTCAAGATCAACGGCACCGGCGAGCTGATGCAGCAATTGGGTTTTGGCACAGCCGGTCTGGCCAGACAGGACGATGACCGGGCCCTGCGTCAATGAAACTTCCAGCGCCTGCATAAGATAATGCCGCATGGCCTTGTAACCGCCGATGACCCGCGGGTAATCGCAGCCCGCGTCAGCCATCCACTGCTGGCTGATCTGTGAGCGCAGACCGCCGCGGAAACAATACAGGTAACCGTCAGGATGGCTGCGCGCGAAATCGACCCACGCCTGAACACGCGCGGCCTTGACCTCGCCGTGCACCAATTCGTGGCCGAGCGCTATGGCGGCCTGCTGGCCGCGCCGTTTGTAGCAAAGGCCGACTTGCGCACGCTCGTCATCGGTCATCAGCGGCAGATTGACGGCGCCGGGAAACGCGCCTTGCGCGAACTCGACCGGCGCACGGGTATCGAGCAGCGGCGCATCACCCAGGAACAACTGGCGGAAATCCGCGGTATCCGGACGTTTCGGCATGGCAATCGGTCAGGCGACCTCGACCCAAGGGCCGGCATGGCGCGGATGCAGTTCGCCGATGCGGGCCGGCTCAATGCCCGCCTCGCGCAGGATGCTTTCCAGTGCCGGGACGCCGTGCGGCTCGACCGCGATCAACAGCCCGCCGCTGGTCTGCGGGTCGCACAGCAGGGCGCGCTGCTCATCACTCAACGCACCGAGCTTATGTCCGTAACTGTCGAAATTGCGGCCGGTACCGCCCGGCACGCAGCCCATGGCGATGTAATCCTTGACCGGCGCCAGATACGGGACGCTGGCATAGCGTAGGCTGGCCTGTACCTGGCTGCCTTCGCACATTTCCAGCAGATGTCCGAGCAGGCCGAACCCGGTCACATCGGTCATCGCTTTCACCGCGTCCAGATGGGCCACCAGGGCGCCGACGCTGTTAAGCTGGCACATCACGTCGCGGGCCAGGGTTTCGTGCTCCGGCTTGAGCTTTTTCTGTTTCTGCGCGGTGGTCAGCACGCCCACACCGAGGGGTTTCGTGAGATACAACAGGCATCCGGCGCTGGCGGTATTGTTCTGCTTCAGGCGCTCCTTCGGCACCTGTCCGGTCACCGCGAGTCCGAAAATGGGCTCCTGGGAGTCGATGCTGTGTCCGCCCGCCAGCGGAATGCCGGCGTCGCTGCAGGCCTGCCGGCCGCCATCGACGACGCGCTGCGCCAATTCGGCGGGAAGCGTGTTGACCGGCCAGCCCAGGATGGCGATCGCCATCATGGGCGTACCGCCCATGGCATAGATGTCGCTGATGGCATTGGTGGCGGCGATCCGTCCGAAATCGAAGGCGTCATCGGCGATCGGCATGAAGAAGTCCGTGGTGCTCAGTATCACCTGGCCGTTGCCCAGGTCGTAGGCGGCGGCGTCGTCTTTGCTGCTATGGCCGACCAGCAGGTTGGGGTCGGATTTCAGGTCAAGCTTCGAGGCCAAAATGGTATCGAGCACCTGCGGCGAAATCTTGCAGCCGCAGCCCGCGCCATGGCTGAATTCGGTAAGTCGTATCTGTGCGGTTTCCATGGGTTGCATGCCTTTTTTCGATCCTGCCATGATAGCAAATAACCCGGCAGTGACTTATGGCACGTGAGCTTTGGCATCGGCTTGCCGATAATGCCCGCAACAGCCCGATTGATGAATGACATGAAGCTTGCCCTGTTTGCGCTCAACGCCCTTGCCTTCGCCATTCCCGCGGCGCTCTACGCACAGGACAAGCCGGTGCTCCCGACCCCGCGCGTGCAGGGTGCGATGACAGCCGACGGCGTGCTCGACGAGCCGTTCTGGCAACAGGCCGCGGTGACCGAGATCGCTTATGAAACCAACCCGGGCGAAAACATCCCCGCGTCGGTGAAGACCAAGGTTTTGATCGTCGATTCCGGAAAAAGCCTGCGCGTCGCCTTCCAGGCACAGGATCCCGACCCAAGCAGGATCCTTGCCATCCTGCGCGACCGTGACAGCGCGTATCAGGATGATTTCGTCGGCATCCAGCTGGACACCTTCGATACCCAGCAGCGCGCCTATGAATTCTTCGTCAGCGCCGCCGGCGTGCAGATGGACCTGACCCTGGACGGATCGAACGGCAACGAGGACGATTCCTGGGACGCGATCTGGGAATCCGGCGCCAAAGTCGACAGCCAGGGCTATACCGTGGAGATGGAAATCCCCTATTCCAGCCTGAAGTTCAAGCACTCCACGACGCCGCAGCAATGGGGCATCCGCTTCCTGCGCATACGGCCGCGCGAAAGCCGGTTCACCTATTCGAACACCGTGATCGACCGCAACAACAAGTGCGACCTTTGCCAGCAGGGCAAGATCAGCGGGTTCGCGCATGCCGATCCCGGCAAGAACATCATCGTCAACCCGACCCTGACCTTCGGTTATGGCGAGTCGCGGGCCGCACCGGGCCAGGATTTCAGCGGAAACGGCACCGATGTCGAATTCGGCCTCGACCTGAGCTGGTCGCCGACGCCCAACAACACGCTGAGCGCCACCTTCAACCCGGACTTCTCGCAGATCGAAATCGACGGCGCGCAACTGGACGTCAATACCACGTTTGCCTTGTTCTATCCCGAGAAACGCCCGTTTTTCCTTGAAAGCGCGGATTACTTCAACTCGCCGTCACAGCTGGTTTATACCCGCAATGTCGCAGACCCCGATTACGGCCTGCGCTTCACCGGCCGCCAGGGCGAGCAGACCTACGGCCTGTTCGCCGCCAGCGATGCACAGACCAATGTGCTGAGGCCAGGACCCTATGGCTCGAGGCTCGGCGTCATTGACGGCGAATCGACCGACTTCGTCGGCTCATACCGCTACAGCCTGGGCGAAACCTCCAATATCGGCACCGTGCTCACCCACCGCAGCGGCACGGACTACAGCAACACGCTGGGATCGATTGACGGCAAATGGGAGAAAGGCGCCCACACGCTGACCGGGCAGTGGATGCACTCTGACACCGAAGACGTGTTCGGTTACCAATCCACGCCGTTCAGCGGTGACGCGTACTATGCGGCCTATAACTACCGTGACCGCGAGAAATCCTTCAATGTCCGGCAGTCCCGGTACGATCCCGGCTTCCGCGCCGACATGGGCTTCATAGGCAAGGTCGACTATGAGCAGACCGTGGTCGGCGGCGCCTACCGCTGGTACCCGAAAAACAGCTTCTTCACCGAAATATCGGTCAACGGCGATTGGGACATCACCCATCAGGTCAGCGTCGAGCGCATGATGGAGCGTGAAATCGAAGCCTACATCAACCTGGAAGGCAAATACCAGAGCTATATGGAAGCCGGCGGCGGCCAACGTACGCGCTTCTGGAACGGCGTCAACTACGATGAAAGCTATTACATCTTCTACGGACAGTTCAAGCCGATCAGCACTTGGCAGCTGTCGCTGTTCTACCGCGGCGGCGACCAGATCGATTTCCGCAACAACGCGCTCGGTACCATCGACAGCTTCGAACCGGGCCTGCAAGGCAGCCTGAACGACAACATCAGCATCAACCTGAGCTATATCGATGAACGCCTGCAACGCGACGGCGGTTCGGTCTACCACGCCAGGCTGCTCGATGCCCGGCTGTCCTGGCAGTTCAACCTGCGCCAGCGCCTGCGTCTTGCCATACAGTACGGCAGCACCGAATTCGACCAAAGCCTGAACAGCTTTCCGGTACCCGAGGAAGCCAGCGACGCCGGCACCCAGCTGGTGTATTCCTACAAGATCAATCCGCGCACCGTGTTCTACGCCGGTTACAGCGACAGCTACACCGGCTCGGATGCCATCGATACCTTCCAGACCGACCGTAGCCTGTTCCTGAAATTCGGTTACGCCTGGCAGCCCTGATCAACGCTTGGACAGGCGCATGACGCCGTTTTCGGTGCTGATCTGGAACTGGCCCAGCACATTCATGCCGAGCAGATTGGCCTCGGTATTGGCGTTGACCGCCGCAAGGGAATCGTTGACGGTGTAAGGACCGATGCGCATCTCGGGAACCGCGGCGACGCAGACATCGACGATGCCGTTCGCTGTCGAGGATTTACCGGTCCGGCAATCGGTTGTGTCGACGAGCAGCGACGCCTCCCTGGTCAGTGTGGTGATTGATGCCCCGGTATCGACAAGGAACGTCAACGGCGCGCCGTTGATGGATCCTTCGATATAGAAATGGCCATCGGCGTTCTGCTGAAGCTCCACCACGCCGGCGCTTATGCGCTGCTCGGCGCCTGGCTTGCGCTCTTTCTGCAGGAACACCTGGAAATCCCCGCCTTTCGTGCCGGTCGATTGCAGGCTGAGGGAAATCGGCGCCTGCGGCTTGAGTTCAAGCCGGCTGTCGAGCTTGGTCAGTTGCCCTGCTTTGTATCCCACCGCCAGGTTGCACCAGACGGAACCGGTCGAAAACATCAGTTCATAATCACGCGAGGGCACGTTGACCGC
Source organism: Arenimonas sp. (assembly GCA_035562675.1). GTDB lineage: Bacteria > Pseudomonadota > Gammaproteobacteria > Xanthomonadales > Xanthomonadaceae > Arenimonas. The sequence continues at coordinate 19,952 of DATMWF010000051.1, forward strand.
CGTGCTGTTTCCGGCCTTGACCCAGACGGAATGCAGCGGCATGGCACTGCCTGGCGCAGTGAAAAACACCGCGGCGTCATGCGAATGCCTGTTGCTGATGTTGACGGTTGTCCGGCTAGATGGATTGCCCGGTGTGTCGAGGAAGGATCTGGCGGCGCCATTGACCGGAGCGGATGGCTCGCAGGATGCCGTCGCAGCGTCCGGCAGTCTGATGGCCTCATCGATGCTTGCCATTGGCGGCTGACCGGATGCCGGCGGGCTGGAACCGGAAAAATACCGGAACCCGATGAAAGCGATGGCGGCCAGGATCAGTGGCACCAGCCAAACGGACGGCATTTTCGATGCCTCCGCTTTCCGTTCGGTCACGCGCGAGGTTGGCTGGACCTGCTCGATGACGGTCAGCTTTCCCGCGGCGGCATTCGCCCCACCATGCGATGATTGCTCGTCTATCAGCCGCGACAGGCATTCGAAAAGTTCCCTGCCGTCGCGCTGCGACAGCCAGCGGCCGCCGCTGAAAATGAATTCCGACGCCACGGATCCACCGGCCAGCCATATCCTGCCGGTGTGCGGATTGAAATTGATGACCAGGCGGCGTCCGCCGGCGAATTCCACCTTGTATACCATGGCGCTGACCATCAGCGTGATGGGCTTGCCGGCCGCCTCCAGCAGTTGTACCACACGGTCCGAAACGTCGCGGGGCAGATGATTTAAGTTGGCTGGGGGCATGCCGCTTCCTTGGATTCTGGTTAAACTATAGCCCTAACGTCCGGATTTTTCCAAGCCGGCAGAACTGACCCATGCACAGCCTTTGCCGCATCTCCGTTTTACATGTATTGGCCACTGCCCTGCTGCTTGGCCTGCTGGGTTCCTGCGCGTCGTTGCCCGATTATGATCCGCCACGCGTCAACGTGGCCGGCATCGAGCCGGTGCAGGGCGAAGGCATGGAGCTGCGCTTCAACGTCAAGTTGCGCATACAGAATCCGAATACGGTCGAGATCAATTACCAAGGCATGATGGTCGACTTGATGCTTGACGGCAACCGTGTTGCCAGCGGCGTCAGCAACCAACCCGGCAATGTGCCCGCTTACGGCGAAACGGTATACACCCTGCCGGTGACCGTGTCGGTATTCGATGCGGCGCGCCAGTTCATCGGCTTCCTGCAGAATCCGCAACAGTCCGTCATACCCTATGAAATCAACGGCAAGCTGGAAAGCGGGCTGTTCGGCAGCGTCCGTTTCAGCGATAAAGGTTCGCTCAAACTTCCTCAATAAGGCTGAATGTACTTCCATGAATAAACTGCTTATTACACTGGC
>DATMWF010000052.1:0-2237 GCA_035562675.1 Arenimonas sp.
CGAACTGAAGCTGGCCCAGGGCAGGATCGACGAGGCCGATACGTGGACCAAGCAGGGCTTCGAACTGTTCAACGAGGTCGCCATCCGCGACCAGACCCTGCTGCTGTTCACCCGGGCCAAGGTCTCGGCCGCGCGCAACCAATCGGCCGAAGCGCTGCTGCAGGCCCAGAACACCTTGGCCAACGCCCGCAAGATCGGCGACCGCATCCTGGAACGCGCCGTGCTCGACCTGCTGGCCGAGCAACAGCTGAAGGTCGGCGATGCCGCCAACGCCTACATCACCCGCAAGCAGCACCAGGCGCTCGACAAGGAGCTGTCGATCGACATGGCGGCGCGCAAGATCTCCAACCTCGAGGGCCGGCTGGAGCAGGAGCGCACCGAGGCCGAGCGCGCCATGCTGGAACGCGACAACGCCGTGCAGGCGCTGACCCTGAACCGGCAACGCAACATGGGCATCGCGCTGCTGGCCGGGTTGGCGGTGCTGCTGTTGGTCGCCGGCCTGCTGTACTGGCGCTACAAGGGTGTGCAGCGCAGCCAGCTGGAAATCCGCGCCAGCCGCGACCAGCTGGCGCAGATGCACACCAGCCTGGTCGACAGCTCGGCCGACCTGGAGCGCGCGGCCCTGACCGATCCGTTGACCGGCCTGGGTAACCGGCGCGCGCTGACCAACGCCCTGCGGCGCTTCCTCGGCCGCGACGGCGTGGAACGGCGCGCGGTCGGCGTGCTGCTGCTGGATCTGGATTATTTCAAGCAGATCAACGACCGCCATGGCCATCTGGCCGGTGACGCGGTGCTGCGCGAGGTCGCCGACCGGCTGATCCGGGCCGTGCCGGAACAGGCCATCATCGGCCGCTGGGGCGGCGAGGAATTCATCTTGCTGTTCGAACGCATCACCTTAGATGAAGCACGCACGGTCGCCGAACGGGTGCGCGCCGGCCTGGCCGACCCGCCGGTGCGCTTCGAATCGGCCAGCATACCGATCACCGCCAGCATCGGCGTGGCCTGCAACTTCGGGCTGGATACGCACGACATCGACACCCTGCTGGCCGCCGCGGACACTGCGCTGTACCACGCCAAGCACATGGGGCGTAACCGGGTGGAAATCGCCGAGGACTGAGGGCGGTGGCTGGCTACTGGTAAAAATATGTAAAGCCCGCTTGACACTCTTTCTTTTCTATTGCACTCTTATGTCAAGCCAACTTGACATGCCGCCCATGAACAAAGCCATCAAACGCTATAACCACCGCATGCTCGTCACCATGAGCCTGTATGTGCTGTTGCTGTTCACCTCCGTATGGATTCTGCGCTATAGCGCCGACGGCTGGCCGGTCATTGCCAAGGCCCTGCTGGCGGTGACCCCGGTGGTGCCGGTGGCCTATTTCGGCAAGGCCTTTGTGGTGTATCTCAACGAATGCGACGAGCTGATGCGCCGGATCGAACTGGAGGCCGTCGGCCTGAGCAGCCTGGTGGTCGGCCTGCTGTTCCTGAGCCTGGGCTTTCTGGGCCGCGCCAAGGTCATCGCGCTCGACGGCGTGACCGTGGCGGTCTGGGTGTTCCCGCTGCTGTGCGGCTTTTACGGGCTGACCAAGTGGTTCGCCGGCCGCCGTTACCGTTGAGGCCCTTATGCGCACCCCGCTGAAACGCTATTACATCCGGTCCATCCTCCCCATGGTGCTGTACACGGCCGCCATCATTCTTTCCCACGTATTGGCCGAAAAGACCGACTCGCCGTGGTTTAAAGCCGCGCTGGCGCTCTCGCCGCTGCTGCCCATCGCCTGGATTTTCTACTATTACTTCCGCTATCTGGCCGAATGCGACGAACTGGAACGCAAGATCGAGATGGATGCCATCGCCATTTCGGCGATGTCGGGCGTGTTGAGCGGCATGGCCCTGCTGTTCCTGAGCGACCATGCCCTGTTGGCGCTGTCGGAGCGCAGCCTGATCATGCTGATCGTCGGCGCGCTGTGCGCCGGCTACATCATCACCCGTTACATCGGCATCTGGCGGTTCCGCGCGTGAAAAGCCGGGTCCGCCAGCTGCGCGAGCAGTACGGCTGGTCGCAGGCCGAACTGGCCGAGCGCCTGGACGTCTCGCGGCAGACCGTCAACGCCATCGAAACCGAAAAGTACGACCCCAGCATCAAGCTGGCCTTCAAGATTTCCCGATTGTTCGAATTACCGATTGAAGCCATTTTTACCGAGGACTGAACCATGCAGGACAAGCACAAGAAAGCGATC
>DATMWF010000053.1:0-9977 GCA_035562675.1 Arenimonas sp.
CTGGAAAGACATGTGGTTGAATGAAGGCTTTACCAGTTATGTTGAAAACCGTATTGTCGATGAAGTGTACGGTGTTGAACAAGCTGAGATGGAAAACGTCAACAGCCAATTCGGGCTTGGCAAAGACATGCAAGAGTTGGCGCCTGCCGATCAATTGCTGGCGCTCGCGCCATTAGTGAATAAAAACCCCGATGATGCGCTCAGCCAAGTGCCGTATATTAAAGGCCAATGGTTTCTGATGTTCCTGGAGCAGCGCTTCGGCCGTGAAACCTTCGACGCCTTCCTGCGCCAGTGGTTCACCACGCATGCCTTCACCAGCACGCACAGCGCGGAGTTCGAACGCTTCCTCACCGTGGAGCTGCTGGACAGGTACCCCGGCAAGGTCAGCATCGGCGAAGTCGGCGAATGGATGCACAAGCCCGGCATACCTTCTTTCGCCAAGCCGGCCCAGTCCAAGCGCTTTGAAGCGGTCGATCGCCAGCAGAAACAGTGGCTGGATGGCGATAAGGCCGCGGCCGAGCTGGAAACCTCGGCATGGACCAGCCATGAGTGGGTGCGCTTTATCGAAAAAATGCCAGAGACGCTATCCGCTGAACAACTGCAGGACTTAGACGCCGCCTTTACATTTACGGGCACGGCCAATCCTGAAATCGCCCAGCGCTGGTATCCGCTGACCGTTCGCAGCGGCTATCTGGAAGCGCGTCCGGCCATGGAGGCCTTCCTGCTGAAAATAGGCCGCCGCAAGCTGATCATTCCGACCTATACCGAACTGGCCAAGACCGCTGAGGGCAGGACCTTTGCACAGGCCGTATTCACCAAGGCGCGGCCCGGCTACCACCCGATTACGGTGGGCACGGTTGAGCAGGTGCTGGCCGAGCCGGCGCCGCCGACTGCCGCGGAACCGGATGCCCCATGAAGAAACTCCTGTTGGCCGCCATTGTCCTGATCGCCGTTGTGATCGGCTTCGTCCATGTCTTTCCGGAGCGGGCTTTGCAGGCGGAATTCGCGCGCCAGCGTCTGTTGGCCGGCGCCGAGGTGCATTACAGAACCGTCGACGGCGAGCGTTGGCCGTATCTTGAGGCCGGCCAGGGCGAATTGATCGTGCTGGTGCATGGCTATACCGGCAGCAAGGAAAACTGGTTGCCGGTCATGGGCAAATTGGCCGAAAAGCACCGTGTCATCGCCGTTGATCTGCCGGGCTGGGGTGAAAGCGTGCCCAAAGCCGGCCAGGATTACGGCCCCGTCGCGCAGGCCGCCCGCCTGAGCGCGTTCCTGAAAACCCAGGCGCCGCAGACCGCGCTGTTGGTCGGGCACTCCATGGGTGGGATGATTTCCGGCCTGATGACCGCCGAACACCCTGAACAGGTGCAGCGCATCGTGTTCATGTCGTCGGCCGGCGTGGTGTTCACCGAAAACGAGTTCGCGCGCCGTGTCCAGAAAGGCGGCAATCCGTTCGCGGTGTATGAAACCGCCGCGTTCCAGGGGTTTCTGAGCGAGTTCGTCTTCGCCGATGCGCCCTATGTGCCAGCGCCGATGGCCGGCGTCATCGTGGCCCAGCGTGAGGCCAAGAAAGACTTCGAACAAACCGTTTTCACCCAGATCCGGACCGGGCCGGAGGCGTTCCTGCTCCAGGCCCGCCTGCCCGGAATCGCCCAGCCGGCCGGCCTGCTGTGGTGCGATCAGGACCGGATCATCGATCCGAGCGCGGCGGCGGTGTTCGCCAAGGGCCTGAAAAAATCAACGACCAAAATCCTGGCCGGCTGCGGGCATATGCCGATGATGGAGCAGCCCGGGCAGGTCGCGGAATTCCTGTTGGCGCAGTTCTGAAGTCCGGACCGCGAAAGCCCGGCTGACACCGGCGTTATTTCCCCTGCCGCTGCAAGGTGATCAGGTCGCGCACCAGGCTGCTGGCGTCGCGCGTTTCCATGCCTGTCGGGTGGATCACCACCGCCGCATTGCGCAGCAGCGCGCAGGCGGCCAAATCGGTCCGGTTGTTCGGGCTGAACAGGAAAACCACGTCGTGTTTCGGGCGGGGCTGCTGGGTCATGAAGCGTTCGGCGATTTCCAGTAAGGCGGCTATTTCGGCCGGCTTCTGCCACTGCGCCATGTAAACGACCGGGCTTGCGCCGGTGCCGGTGCCGGGCACCATGGCCTGCAGGCTCCGCTCCGCCGGGACACAGGTCGGCGGCTGGTTCCGCAGCCCGAGCCGGATGAACTGGTATTTCAGGTAGGCCCGGCGCAGTGATTCGGCATAGCCGGCCGATGCATTGCCGGCCGGTACGAAAGCGGCCAGATTGCCGAGATGCTGATGGAAGTCTTCAGCCGAAATCTCCGGCCCGAAGCTGGACTGGGCAGGGCAGACCGGCGCGGCGGCCAACGCGCCGGCAAGAAAAATAACGGGGATGCTGGAACGCATGAAGCCTCCGGAATGGAGGCTTCATTGTAGCGGAATGCGCTATGGCTTACTTGAATTCGGGCTCCTTGCCGGTGAAGATGACCGGCTTCAACGCCTCGGCCTTGCCGGCCTCGGCCTCCAGATAGGTCAATTTCCCGTATTTCGCCGTCGCGTGCACATACAGCTCGACCTCGCGTTCGAAAACCAAGCCACCGAGCACCTGGCTGTTCGGACCGAGGACGATGCGCGGAATCTTGGGCTTGCCCCAGTTGATGCCCCAGCCGGTCGGTTTGCTGACCTTCAGATGCCCTGAAACCACGCTGCCCTCGCCGACGGTGATATTGCCGTTGACGGTTTCGAGATCGCCGCTGAGTTTCATCGACAGCAGTTTGATGCTGCCGTTGACGGTTTCGACATTGCCGCCGACCAGGCTGTGCGCACCGATTTCGATCGAGCCGTTGACCGCCTCCACGGTTTTGTCGATGCGCAGGTTGCTGACCCCGACGATCGAGCCGTTGACGGTTTCGACGCTGTGGGCGCTGACCCCGTTGCGCAGCAGGATCCTGCCGTTGACGGTGCTGACGTCCCTGACGCGGGAAAAGGCATCCAGGGTAATGCTGCCGTTGACGGTATCGACATCCTTGGCCACGGCCTTGTCACCGACCGTGATCGAGCCGTTCACGGTATCGATGTCGCCGTAGGCCTTTCCGGGTTCGGCGGTCAGGCTGCCGTTCACCTTGGACAGGTCCGGTGCGCCGGCGGTGGCGTGGGCGGCAGGCAGGGCGGCGGCTAAGGCAAGCGCTAAAATGAGACGGTTCATAATTTATCCTCGTTAAGATGGCTTTAGTATTGCCCTGACTGCTAAAATTGTCATGTGCCTTTAGTTGGTGGGCATTCCGGCCTAGTTAGGAGAACGGCGTGGCAGTGGCGAAACCGATAGTGTTGCTGATTCTGGACGGCTGGGGCTACCGCGCCGAATCCGCCGATAACGCGATTGCCCTGGCGGATCTGCCGAATTGGCGCCGACTGCTCGATGAGTGTCCGCACACGCTGATCCACACCGAAGGGAAGTTCGTCGGTCTGCCGGACGGGCAGATGGGCAATTCCGAGGTCGGCCACATGAATATCGGCGCCGGGCGCATCGTCTATCAGGACCTCACCCGCATCGACGCCGCCGTGGAAGACGGCAGCTTCAACGACAACCCCGCGCTGCTCGCCGCCATCGATGCGGTCAATGCCACGGGCGGATGCCTGCAGGTCATGGGCCTGCTGTCGCCAGGCGGCGTGCATTCGCATGAACAGCATATCTTCGCGTTCCTGCGTCTGGCCAAACGGCGGGGCGCCCAGGATGTGCAGGTGCATGCTTTCCTGGACGGCCGTGATATGCCGCCGCAATCGGCCGAGCCGAGTCTGCAGGCGCTCGAGGACCTCTGCCAGGCATTGGGCCAGACCCGCATCGCCACGGTCACCGGCCGCTACTACGCGATGGACCGCGACAAGCGCTGGGAGCGCATGGCGCCGGCGTACCGTGCCATCACCCATGCCGAGGCCGGACTGCATGCAGACTCCGCATTGGCGGCCCTGCAGCAGGCCTACGCCCGCGGGGAAACCGATGAGTTCGTGCAGGCCACGGTACTGCCGCAGGCAAAACCGATGCAGGACGGCGATACCGTGGTATTCATGAATTTCCGCGCCGACCGTGCGCGCCAGTTGGCGGCCTGTTATGTCGATGACGGTTTTTCCGGCTTTGACCGGGGACAGCGCCCGGCCCTGGCGGAATTCGTCTGCCTGAGCGAGGCTGATGCCAGTTTGGCGACGCGGGTCGCGTTCAGCGCCGAAAACCTGTCCAATACGCTGGCCGATGTGCTGGCCGCGCATGGCCTTCGGCAGCTGCGCATCGCCGAGACCGAAAAATACGCGCATGTCACTTTTTTCTTCAACGGCGGCGTGGAAAAGCCGGTTGCCGGCGAAACACGCCTCCTGATTCCTTCGCCGAAGGTCGCCACGTACGACCTGCAACCGGAGATGAGCTGTCCCGAGCTGACCGAAAAGCTGGTCGAAGCCATCGGCAGCGGACAGTTCGATGTCATTGTCTGCAATATCGCCAATCCGGACATGGTCGGCCATACCGGCAACCTGCCGGCGGCGATCCAGGCCGCCGAAGCGGTCGATAAGGCGCTCGGCCTGGTGCGTTCGGCGGTGGCCCGGGCCGGCGGCGAACTGCTGGTCACCGCCGACCACGGCAATGTCGAGATGATGCGCGATCCGGTCACCGGCGAACCGCATACCTCGCACACCGTCGGGCCGGTGTATTTCGTATATGCCGGCCGGCCGGCGCAGATGCACGGCGGCGGTTCACTGCGCGACATCGCGCCGACCATCCTGCGCCTTCTCGATCTCGGAAAGCCGGCGGAAATGACCGGACACGCCCTGCTTGAGTTCACTTCATGAGGCTGCTGGCCGCGGTTCTCTGCCTGTTGCTGTCGGCGCCGTCGTTCGCTCAGAACAAAGCGCCGGCGGTGAAGAACCCGGCCGATGCCGAAAAGAAGATCGAGGCTTTGCGCAAGGAAATCAAGACGCTCAGCAAGGCCCAGCGCGAGGTCGAGGAAAAGCGCAACCTGGAAGCCAAACAGCTGCGCAGCATCGACCAGAAAGTGGCGGTCAGCAGCCGCAGCCTGGACACCATCGAAGGCGCCATCGACGGTCATGAGAAAAAGCTCGGCCAGCTGGAAACCGAAGAACAGCGCCTTGAGCGCAGCCTGCGCGGGCAGAAGGAACAGCTGGCCCTGCTGCTGCGCTCCGCTTATCGGCTGGGTGACAACAGCGAGCTGAAGCACCTGCTGTCGCAGGACAAACTGGGTGAGGCGGCCCGCTGGTTGGCCTACCACCGCTATTTCGAGCAGGAGCGGCAGAAGGAAATCACCAGCCTGTCGGCGCAGCTTCAACAGCTGGCGGCCGCCAGTCTGGCGGTTGAAAAAGAAAGGCAGGCCCTGGCGCAGCAGAAGGCGCAGCAGCAGAAGGCCGCTGACGAACTGGCCAGACAGCGCCAGGCGCGCAGTGCGGCGGTCAGCAGCCTGGATGCCAAGTACAAGACACAGCAGGCAAAAATCAAGGCCTTGGGCAAAGATGAAAAGGCCTTGCGTGGCCTGCTGAACAAGCTGCGCCAGGCCGCGGCGAAGAGCAAGGCGCCGGCTGTGGTCGGCCGCCCGGGCAGCGGTAAACCGGCACCGAAGATCACCCCGAAGAACCTGACCGGCTGGCCGTTGACCGGCTCCTTGCTGGCCGGATACGGCAACGCCATGCCGGACGGCCGGAAAAGCGAGGGCCTGTTGATCGCCGCGCCGGCCGGCACTTCGGTGTTCTCGGTGGCCGCCGGCCGGGTGATCTACTCCGATTGGCTGAAGGGCTACGGCATGCTGATGGTCATCGACCACGGCCGCGGCTTCATGAGCCTGTACGCCAACAATGACGCCTTGATCAAAGCGGTCGGCGAATCGGTGGCGGCCGGCGAACGGATTTCCACCGTCGGCTCCTCCGGCGCACAGGGCCGCTCCGCGCTGTACTTCGAGATGCGTTTGAACGGACAGCCGCAGAATCCGAACGGCTGGCTGCGGCCATGACCCGCTTTGCGCTGGCGCTCGCATTGCTGTTGCCGGGCGGCCTGCAGGCGGCGCAGGAAAAAGCACCGCCGGCCCCGGTCAAACCGCCCGTGCAGACAGTGCCGGTCGAGCAGATCAGACACTTCGCCCAGGTATTCCAGGCGGTCCGCGACAGCTACGTGGATACGCTCAGCAATGAGCAGATCATGCGTGCCGGCCTGCGCGGCCTGTTGGCCGACATCGATCCGCACAGCAGCTACCTGACGGCCAAGCAGGCGCAGGATTTCGAAGACCTCAGCGACGGCGGCTATGCCGGCATCGGCATCGAAAGCGATGAACGCGATCCCTCCCGGATCCGCGTCGTCGCCCCGTTCGACGATACCCCGGCACAGCGCGCCGGACTGCGCGCCGGCGATTTCATCACCGCCATCAACGGCGTGCCGGTCAATAACGATGACGACCGGGCCAGCCCCAACCAGCTGCGCGGCAAGCCCGGCACCAAGGTCGTGCTGACCGTCGTGCGCGCGGGCGAAAAAGCGCCGTTGCAGCTCACCCTGGTACGGGAAATCATTTCAATCCAAAGCGTCAAGGCGCGCTGGCTGGAGCCCGGCTATGCCTATTTCAGGATCAGCGCATTCCAGGGCGATACCGGCCTGGAATTCCGCCGGCAGTGGAAAAAACTGCAGGAGGCGGCGCCTGGCGCCAAACCCCGGGGTGTGGTGCTGGATCTGCGCAGCAACCCCGGCGGCCTGATCACCGCCGCAGTGGATGTCGCCGATGAATTCCTCGAGGACGTGTTGATCGTCAGCGTGAAGGGCCGGAATGCCCTGAGCAACGCCGCTTATTACGGCAAGCCCGGCCAGCAGTTCGGGGGCGTGCCGGTGTTGACACTGATCGACGCCGGCAGCGCCAGCGCCTCGGAAATCCTGGCCGGTGCCCTGCAGGACCACAAGCGCGCGACGTTGATGGGCAGCCGCAGTTTCGGCAAGGGCTCGGTGCAGAACGTGATCTATCTCGACAACGGCGATGCGTTCAAGCTCACCACGGCGCGCTATTACACGCCCAACGACCGGTCGATCCAGGCGCAGGGCATCGTGCCGGAAGTCCTGCTGCAGGGCAACGCCAAAGCGGGCTTCACCGAAAAGGACCTGCCCAAGCACATCGCCGCCGGCGTGGATGCCGGCGCGCCGGCCGAAGCCGGCATTGTGCTGATCGGCGACGCCTATATCGACAAGGCGCTGGCATACCTCAAGCAACAGAAAGCCAGGCCGTGAAAAAACCGCCCGCGGGCGGTTTTCATATTCCCTCGCGTTGCTTCAGCGCTTCAGCAGTCCGACGATGAACAGCAGGATCACCGCACCGATCACGGCCGTGATGAAGCCGCCGAATTCGCCGCCGATGGTGACACCCAGCCTGGGCAGCAGCCAGCCGCCGAGCATGGCGCCCAGGATGCCGACGATGATGTTGCCTATCACCCCGAAGCCGCCGCCCTTCATGATCACGCCAGCCAGCCAGCCGACGATCGCGCCGATGACCAGAAATACGATCAGATCCATTTCCCTCTCCTGATGGTTGTGTTGTTGTTATCGCCGGGGACGCTTTCACATTCCCGGTGATCCCACTGTATCCGATGCCCGGTAAAAATCCGGTTAACCGGAAACTGCCCTGATCGATAACGGCGCGCTATCCGGCGCCGCGTCCGCCAATCCTGTTGCGCGTCTTCAGCCAACCCACGCCGCGGTACAGCAGCCAGACGACGATGGCCAGGGCAAGCACCGGCACGAACAGGGCAAGCAGGGTCAGGCCGATGGCGCCGATGCCTTCGACGCTGGACACGATCGGATTGGCCAAGCCTGCTGTCGGCACGCCGACTGCGGCCCGCAATGACGCGGTGCTGACATGCACCAGCGACGATACACCGCCGCCGGCGATCAGCGCGAACGACCACTTCAGCAGCGGCGAAGCGTCGCCCAGTGTTGAGGCGGTCATCAACGTGCCGGCTACTGCGGCGGCCGGCGCCAGCAGGGCGTCCAGTGCGTGGTCCAGCCAGAGGATGTAGTAAGCGCCGACCTCCAACATGGCGGCGACGCCGAAGGCCAGCATGGCTTGCCAGCTGGCCAGCCACGCGAAGCTTTCGCCCAAGGGCAGGATGCCGTAATGGCCTGCGGCGCTCAGGCCCAACAGCGGAATGAATACCCTGAGTCCGGATGCGGCGCTCAAGCCGATGCCAACCAAAACGCCGATCAGTGATTCCATGTGTGCCTCGATGTGGATGTGCTGGCGTTTGCCGTCGAGTTAGACTAATCTGATTTTTTCGTTTAAACAATCGAACGCATGGATAACCACGACCGCCAGCTGTCGCGCAAAGACGTCAACACCTTGGGATTGTCGGCATTGGGCGGGGCCCTGGAATACTACGATTTCATCATTTTCGTGTTCCTGGCGGCCAGCATCGGGCAGCTGTTCTTTCCGCCGGACATGCCGGCGTGGCTCAAGCAGCTGCAGGTGTTCGGCATATTCGCCGCCGGTTACCTGGCGCGCCCGATCGGCGGCCTGTTGATGGCGCATTTCGGCGACCTGGTCGGCCGCAAGCGCATGTTCACCTTCAGCCTATTCCTGATGGCGGTGCCGACCTTCATCATGGGCCTGCTGCCGACCTATGCCCAGATCGGCATTGCCGCGCCCATCCTGCTGCTGCTGATGCGCGTCCTGCAGGGCGCGGCTGTCGGCGGCGAGATTCCCGGCGCCTGCGTATTCGTCACCGAACACGTGCCCAGGAACCATGTGGGCCTGGCCAGCGGCACGCTGTTCTCGGGATTCACCACCGGCATCCTGCTCGGCTCGCTGGTGGCGATGGCCATCAATGCGTTCTTCCCGGCGCAGGCCGTGCTGGACTACGCCTGGCGTCTGCCGTTCCTGCTTGGGGGCGTGTTCGGCGTATTCGCGCTGTACCTGCGGCGCTGGCTGGAGGAAACGCCGGTGTTCCTGGCCATGAAGGCGGAAAAAGCCCTGGCCGCCGAGCTGCCGCTGAAAACGGTGCTGCGTGCGCACAAGGCGCAGATCTGGCCGAGCATGCTGCTGACCTGGTTCCTCAGCGCGGGCATCGTGACCCTGACCCTGCTGACGCCATCGATCATGCAGGCGCAGTTCCAGTATCCGCCCTACGATGCCCTGCTGGCCAACAGCATCGCGATCGTCTGCCTGACCGCCGGCTGCGTGTTCTGGGGCTGGCTGGCCGACAAGCTTGGCGCCTACCGGGTATTGATGCTCGGCGCGCTGTTGCTGGCCGCGTCCAGCACCCTGTTTTACGGCAGCCTGCCGAGCGAGCTGCCGCACACGGTCCTGCTGTACAGCCTGGCCGGCTTCAGCCTGGGTTCGGTGGCGGTGGTGCCGATGGTGCTGGTCGGCCTGTTCCCGCCGGCGGTGCGCTATTCCGGTTTTTCGTTTTCCTACAACGTGGCGTATTCCATCTTCGGTGGTTTCACGCCCATCCTGGTGTCGCTGTGGATGAAAAACCACAGCATGGCGCCGGCCTATTACCTGACGGCGGTCGGCACCATGACCTTTTTCCTCGCGCTGTATCTTTCAGCGAAACAACGGCGTACCTGAACCCGCTGCAGGGCGAATGCAGATGCTATAAGTGCTCGGTCTTGCCGCAGAGTCCGCCCTCGGGAACCCGGGTCATGGTCACTTCGCTGATTTCCTTCATTTCGCCGGACGGCATCAGCCCGTAGCGGACGAAGCTCAGCGTTTTTTTATCCTCGGACAGGCGCCATTCGGTCTGCGCGGCGGTCTTGCCGTTCTTGAGACCCTTCGTGCTCATGCGGTTGCTGGCATAGATGCCGTTGAGCTGGAACACGTTCGATTGGTTGTCCAGGCTGACGCCTTCGATCCTGCCGTCATCCAGGAAATAGTAGAAGGTTTCGGATTTCAGGTCCGGCAGGCCGGCATTGTCGTAGTGCACGCTGTAGTCCAGGTGCAGG
>DATMWF010000054.1:0-4762 GCA_035562675.1 Arenimonas sp.
TTCCCGGAGCGCGACCTTGGCCGCCTCTGCATCCGCCAGGGCCAGGAAGTCCGGCATGGCCTCCAGAATGGTGACTTCGGCACCGAGACGCTTCCAGACGCTGCCCAGTTCCAGGCCAATGACGCCGGCGCCGATCACGCCCAGGCGCTTCGGCACCTCGGTCAGGTCAAGCGCACCGACGTTGTCGATGATGTGCTTGCCGTCGAATTTCGCGAAAGGCAGCTCGATGCAGTCCGAGCCCGCGGCTATGACGATATGTTTGCCGGTCAGTTCGACTTCGGTGCCGTCATGCTGTTTGACCTTGACCAACTTGCCCGGATGCAGCTGGCCGTAACCGTAGTAGGCGGTGATCTTGTTGGCCTTGAACAGGGCGGCGATGCCGCCGGTGAACTGCTTGACGATCTTGTCCTTGCGGCCGACCATGGTGCCGACGTCGATTTTGGCGTCCTTGGCGGTGATGCCGTGCTCGCCGAACAGATGCTGCAGGTTCCAATACTGGCGCGAGGAGTCCAGCAGGGCCTTGGACGGTATGCAGCCGACGCGTAGGCAGGTGCCGCCCAAGGCCGGCTTGCCGTCTTTGCCAAGCGCAGCATCTATGCAGGCCACCTTCATTCCCAATTGCGCGGCGCGGATGGCGGCATGGTAACCGGCAGGGCCGGCGCCGATCACAACCACATCAAATTCAGTGCTCATAAGTCAAAACCTTCAGAAGTGGATTACAGGCCAAGCAGCATGCGGTGTGGGTTTTCAAGCTGGTTCTTGATGTCGACCAGGAATAGCACAGCATCTTTGCCGTCGATGATGCGGTGGTCGTAGGACAGCGCGATGTACATCATCGGCGCGATCACCACTTGACCGTTCTCGGCGATCGGACGCTCCTTGATGGCATGCATGCCGAGGATGGCCGACTGCGGCGGGTTGACGATCGGGGTCGACATCAGCGAGCCGAACGTGCCGCCGTTGGTGATGGTGAAGGTGCCGCCCTGCAGGTCTTCCAGTTTCAGGCCGCCTTCGCGGGCCTGCTTGGCGTAACCGGCGATGGCGCCTTCGATGTCGGCGAAGCTCATGTTCTCGGCGTTGCGCAGGACCGGGGTGACCAGGCCTTTCTCGGTCGCCACGGCGATCGAGATGTCGGCGTAGCCGTGATAGATCACCTCATTGCCGTCGACCGAGGCGTTGACCACGCCGTATTTCGCCAGTGCGTTGGCGGCCGCCTTGGCGAAGAAGCTCATGAAACCGAGCTTGATGCCGTGGGTCTTTTCAAACGGTTCGCCCAACTCCTTGCGCATGGCCATGACCTTGCCCAGGTTCACTTCGTTGAAAGATGTCAGCATGGCGATGGAGTTCTTGGACTGCATCATGCGCTCGGCGATACGCTGGCGGATGCGGGTCATCGGCACGCGCTGTTCGGGACGGGCGCCGCCGCCTGAGGTGACGTGCTTGACCAGGTCTTCCTTGGTCACGCGGCCGGCGCGGCCGGTGCCGGCGACGTCGGCCGGATTGACGTCGTTGCGCGCGGCGTAGTTTGCGGCGCCCGGCGGCAGGCCGGATGTGTCGACCTTCGCCGCCGGAGCGGCAGCGGCTTTGGGCGCCTCGGCTTTTACCGCCGGGGCTGCGGCTTCCGGAGCCGGTGCGGCGGCAACGGCGCCTTCTTCGATGACCGCGATGACCTGCGCACTGGTGACCGTGGCGCCGGTTTCGAACTTGATCTCTTTCAGCACACCGTCGACCGGCGAGGGCACTTCCAGGACCACTTTGTCAGTTTCCAGATCGATGAGGTTCTCATCGCGGCGCACGCTGTCGCCCACTTTTTTATGCCAGGTCGCGATGATGGCGTCTGAAACGGATTCAGGCAGGACAGGAACTTTTACTTCGATGCTCATGGGAGTGGCCTTATGGATTATTCGTGGGTGAAGTCGCGTTTGCCCGGATTGACCAGGGCGTCGGCGAGCAATTGGGCTTGTTCGGCGGCATGGGTGTTGGCATGCCCGCAGGCGGGCGCCGCGGAACGGGCGCGTCCGGCGTAATGCAGGGTGCGTGCGTCCCCGATGCAGCTGCGCAGGTGATGCTGGATCTGGTACCAGGCGCCCTGGTTCTGTGGTTCTTCCTGGCACCAGAACACGTCCTTGGCGTTAGGGAAGCGCGCCAGTTCGGCCTGCAGGGCTTCACGCGGGAACGGATACAGCTGTTCGACGCGGACGATGGCGGCACCATCGAGTTTCTTTTCCGTGGCGGATTCCAGCAGGTCGTAATAGACCTTGCCGGCACAGACCACCACGCGGGTTGCTTTGGCGGGCGCCTTGGTGTTGCTGTCGGGAATCAGTTCCTGGAAAGAGCCGTTGACCAGATCTTCCATGCGCGAGACGGACAGTTTGTGGCGCAGCATCGATTTCGGGGTCATCACCACCAGCGGTTTACGCGTGGCACGCAGCATCTGGCGGCGCAGCATATGGAACATCTGCGCCGGTGTGGTCGGCGTGCAGACCTGGATGTTGTTCAGTGCGCACAGCTGCAGGAAACGCTCAAGACGTGCGGAACTGTGTTCCGGTCCCTGGCCCTCATAGCCGTGCGGAAGGAACAGCGCCAGGCCGCATAGGCGGTCCCACTTGGCTTCGCCCGAAGTGATGAACTGGTCAATGACCACCTGCGCGCCATTGGCGAAATCGCCGAACTGGCCTTCCCAGATATTGAGGGTCATCGGCTCCGCGGTTGAATAACCGTATTCAAACGCCATCACCGCTTCTTCGGACAGCAGTGAATCGATGATGACGGCATGGCTTGGGTGTTTCACGAACTGCTGCAGCGGCATGAAGGCTTCGCCGCTGTTCTGGTCGTGCAGCACCGCATGGCGGTGGAAGAAGGTGCCTCGGCCGGCGTCCTGGCCGACCAGGCGCAGGCGGTAGCCTTCGGTCAGCAAGGTGGCGTAAGCCAGGTTTTCGGCGAAGCCCCAGTCCATGTCGAGGTCGCCCGCCAGCATCTTGCGGCGGTCTTCGTAGATTTTCGCGACGCGTGCGTGCAGTTTCAGCGGTTCCGGGGGGTTGTTGATCTTCTTGGCCAGGCTTTCCAGCGAGAACTGCGCCAGGCCGGTCTTGACGTCCTGCTTGAGCGACCCGTTCAACCAAGGCGTCCAATCGACCGCGAACGGGTCTTTCTGGGCGATGGCGACATCGGTGGTCACTTCGCCCTTGTCCAGTTTCTCGCGGTAGGCATCCACCAGCGCCTTGCTTTCTGCTTCCGGTATGACGGCCTGTTTGGCCAATTCAATGGCATACAGCTCACGGGTGGTTTTGCGGGCCCGGATGTTCTGGTACATCATCGGCTGGGTCGCCGCCGGTTCATCGGCCTCGTTATGGCCGTGGCGGCGGTAGCAGACCAGGTCGATGACCACGTCACGGCCGAACTTCTGGCGGTAATCGAAAGCCAGCTCGGCGCAGAAAACCACCGCTTCGGGGTTGTCGCCGTTGACATGCAGCACGGGCGCGCTGACGATCTTGGCCGGGTCTGTGCAGTACAGGGTGGAACGTGCGTCATCGGGCCGCGAGGTGGTGAAGCCGACCTGGTTGTTGATGACGATGTGCACCGTGCCGCCGACCGCGAAACCGCGCGCCTGCGACATCTGGAAAAGTTCCATGACCACGCCCTGACCCGCGAACGCGGCATCGCCATGTATCACAATCGGTAATACTTGGGCCCGGCTGTCGTCCTGCCGGCGCATCTGGCGGGCACGCACGCTGCCGGCCACGACCGGAGCGACGATTTCCAGGTGCGACGGGTTGAATGCCAGCGCCAGATGGACGGGGCCGCCGGCGGTGTTGATGTCGGCGGAGAAGCCCATGTGGTATTTCACGTCACCGGAATGTTCCGGGGTGTCCGGGTGGTCGAAGCGGCCTTCGAATTCAGCGAACAGCTTCTGCGGCGGTTTGCCGAGGGTGTTGACCAGTACGTTCAATCGGCCGCGGTGGGCCATGCCGATGATGGCGTCTTTGACGCCTTTTTGGCCGCCGTGCTGGATAAGGTGGTCCATCAGCGGAATCAGCGACTCGGCGCCCTCCAGGGAGAACCGTTTCTGCCCGACGTATTTGGTGTGCAGGTAGCGTTCCAGGCCTTCGGCTGCGGTCAGACGCTCCAGAATGCGTTTACGCTTCGGGGTATCGGCCTGCAGCCGGCTCTGCACCGACTCCAGGCGCTGCTGCAGCCATTGACGCTGCTCGGTGTCGCTGATGTGCATGAACTCGGCGCCTACTGACCCCGAGTAGGTGTTTTTCAGCCGTTCCAGCAAATCGGCCAGCTTCAGTTTATCCGGGCCGAAAAAGGTCTTGACCGGAAACTCCTGCTGCAGGTCCGCCTGGCTCAGTCCGTGGAAGGCGATATCCAGATCCGGTGACGCCGGGGTGTCCATCATCGCCAAGGGATCAAGGTGCGCATTGAGGTGTCCGCGTGAACGGAAGGCGGTGACCAGCTTGCCGACCGCGGTCTGCTTGCGGGCGAATTCCTCGTCGCCGCCTCCGGTTGCATGGCGGGCACGTTTGGCCTGCGCCTGCACGGAGGCAAGTACGGCCGAATGCGGCACGTCGCCGGCGCCCTGGAAGCTGGTGAAATAGGCCTGCCATTGTGCGGGAACGGATTGCGGATCAAGCAGGAACTGCTCGTAAAGTTCTTCGATGAACGCGGCATTGCCGCCGGAGAGTTGCGAAGATTTCAGGAATTGTTTAATCAAACTTTCCACTTGACCAGCCTTGAGTTAAGGATTGCATGATGATTA
>DATMWF010000055.1:0-15005 GCA_035562675.1 Arenimonas sp.
CAGTTCGCGGTTGACGCGCGCGATGAATTCATCGGCGCTCTCGTTGGCGTAGGCCGCGTCGACGCCGACGGGCTCGGCGGATTTCGGTTTGCAGGCGGCCAGGCCGAGCAGGGCGGCGGAAATGGCGAAAGCCAGGAAGATGCGTTGTGGTTTCACGGGAACTCCAGAATCGGAAAAAAACGGGTGGATTGATGATATCAGGGTTCGGCGGCCGGCTGAAGCGCCGGAGCCGGCGGTAGCGGATGGAGCCCATGTTCAGCCAGAAAGGCGATGGCGTCTTCGGCGTCTCGCTCGAACCAGGCCCTGGCGGAACCCAGCCGGAAGCTGTAACCCCACAGGTCCATGTCGGCGCAGGCACGCGCGAAGCCGAAGCCGTCCAGCCGGTCGGCCAGCAGCAGTTGCAGGTAGCAGGCGGCGTTTTCTTCCGGCACCGAATCGGATGCATCGGTGTGCACGGCCTGGCGCCGTTCGGCCGGGATGACCATGAGGTGGCAGCTTTCATGCAGCAGCGAGTGTACCGGGGTGTCGGCGCGGGCGTACACGCAGGAACCGATCAGGCCGGCCTCGCACTCGCCCCAATAGCTGCCGGGAATGGCGGTACCGTCGGCGACCAGGCGCAGCTGCAACGAAAACAGGCCCAGCAACCGCCGGGCCTGTTCGATGTCGATGTCGCGCAGGCGCACGACCGGTGCGTCCGCCTCGAAACCCATGGGTCAGTTCTTGTCGGGCAGGGCGATCTGGATGTCCAGCACTTCCTGGGTACCGTCCTTGTCCTTCTCGAAGTTGACCTTGACCGCTTCGTCGTTGACCTGCACGTATTTCTTGATCACCTCGAGCAGCTCGCTGCGCAGGCGGGGCATGTAATCCGGGGCATTGGCGTCACGGCGGGTCTGGTTGACCAGGATCTGCAGGCGGTTCTTGGCGGTCGAGGCCGAGGTCGGTTTGCTGTCCAGTTTTTCCAGCTGTTCGATGAGGTTACGCAGCAGTCCCATGGCTCAGCCTCCGAACATTTTCGAGAAAAAGCTTTTCTTCTCGACGACGGTGAAGCGCATCGGGCGTTCTTCACCGAGGATGCGGGCGACGGCGTCGGTGTAGGCCTGGCCGGCCTGGGATTCCTCGTCGAGGATCACCGGGTTGCCGGAGTTGGACGACTGCAGGACTTCGGGCGATTCAGGCACCACGCCGACCACTTTCAGGCCGAGGATTTCCTCGACGTCGGCGATCGACAGCATTTCGCCCTTTTCGACGCGGGCCGGATTGTAGCGGGTCAGCAGCAGGTGCTCGATGATGCGCTCGCCGTCTTCGGCTTTTTTGGTCTTGGACGCCAGCAGGCCCAGGATGCGGTCCGAGTCGCGCACCGAGGACACTTCAGGGTTGACCACCACCACCGCACGGTCGGCGTAGTACATGGCCAGGAACGCGCCTTTCTCGATGCCGGCCGGCGAATCGCACAGGATGAAGTCGAAGCCTTCGGCGGCCAGGTCCTTCAGGACCTTCTCGACGCCTTCCTTGGTCAGCGCGTCCTTGTCGCGGGTCTGCGAAGCGGCCAGCACGTAAAGGTTGTCGAAGCGCTTGTCCTTGATCAGGGCCTGTTTCAGGCTGGCTTCACCATGCACCACGTTGACGAAGTCGTAAACCACGCGGCGTTCGCAGCCCATGATCAGGTCAAGGTTGCGCAGGCCGACGTCGAAGTCGATGACCACGGTTTTCTTGCCGGCTTTGGCCAGTCCGCAGGCCAGGCTTGCGCTTGATGTGGTTTTACCCACACCGCCTTTGCCGGAAGTCACTACGATGATCTCTGTCAAAACACATCTCCTTGATTGGTTGTCACGATTGTTTTATGGGTCACGCCAGTTCTTCGATCCGCAGCTGGTCTTTGTCCAGCCATATCTGGACCGCTTTGCCCAGGAGCTTCTTCGGTATTTCGTCCAGCACCCGGTAGGTTCCGGCGATGGCGACCAGTTCGGCGTTGAATTCCCGGCAGAAAATCCGCGCTTGGGCATTGCCGGACGCGCCGGCCAGTGCCCGGCCGCGCAAGGGGCCGTAAATATGGATGGAGCCGTCGGCAATGGCCTCGGCACCGGCGCCGACCATGGCGCAGACCGTCAGGTCGCGGTTCGCCGCATAGACCTGCTGGCCGGAGCGCAGGGGCTGGGTCTGCAGCATGCCAGGTTCGAATGCCGGAGCCAGGGCGGGGGCCGGAACCGGCGGCGGCGCGGCGGCAGGCTTGCCGGTGTCCGGCGCCGGCGTTTCGCGCTCGTAACTGGCCCGGAACTTGGCCAGCACGGGCAATCCCGCCTGTTCGGCGAGCTGTTCGATGGCCGATGTGCCATAGGCGATGGCGACGGGATGCACGCCGGTGGCGCGCAGGCCGTCAATCAGGCGTTCAACAGTCTGGAGGTCTGGGCATTGCGGCAACGCGCTGAAATCGAGGATGACGGCGGCGTTCTGGAACAGCTTCGGTGCCCGGGTCACCCGGTCGCGCATTTCTTCGCACAGGGTCCCGATGTCCAGCGACTGGATCCTCAACGTGGCGATGCCGACCTGTCCGAACTTCACTTCCCCGCATTGTTCGTAACTTACCGCTTTGCTTGGCATATCAGGTTCCCGTAGCCAGCTGGGATTGATTGACAGGCCGCTGGCGTTGTTTCAGCCATGGTACCTGAGGAAGCTGGTTTCCGTAAGTGGATTGCACGAACGCGAAGCTGCTCAGTTCCTTGTAAAGCATGACCGCCCGCAACGGGCCGCCGGGCATCTGGTGCTGGCCGACCTCGTAAAAACCGAAGCTGCCGTGGAACAGCAGGGCCGGGTGGGTGCTCTCTTCCATGAACACCTCGGCGACCACCGCCGGGGCACGCACTTCGGCGAAGCTCAGCACGTCGGCGTAGAACAGCCGGCCGATGCCGGCGCTGCGCTGGCCCTTGGCGATGACGATGCGGTCGACGTAGATGAACTGCGGGTAGCGCTGTTTGAACCAATGGAAATTGCTGCTGTCGTAGACGGCATCCTGGTTCAAGGCGATCAGGAAGCCGACCAGGCAGTTGTCCGTTTCGGCGACCCGGAAATAATCGGCGTTCTGCCAGAAGTACTGTATCTGCGTTTGGTTCATCGGCAGGATACCGCTGCCGGCGGCGTTGTTCATGGCCAAAATGGCGTCCAGCTCGTGCTCCTGCACGTCGCGGATCAAAATCGACATCTACACTACTCCAAACTGATAATAAAGGCACCGGACGCGCCGGACATTCCGATTCAATGCCGAATTATCGCATGACCTTGCAGGCGGCGGTTAGAGTTTTTACTTAAAATAGGCATGGCTCGTGACTTATGGCCATCTCGCGGGCAGGTGTTTAGGATTATCATGCACTTATGAATACACGTTTCAACCACCAGCAACTGCTGCGTTATGCCGGTCTGTTCACCTGGATCATGGTCGGTATCCCGCTTATTTACGCGTGGCATCAAGGGCTTGCCGAAAACGGGCTGCTTTCGCGTTCGATGCTGGGCTGGGTGCTGTCGTTCCTGGCGTTCGGTATCCTGTATATCCTGGTCGCCGGCAAATTGAGCGTTTACCGCCGCGGCTGGCGGGACGGCCTGTACCTGTTGTTCCTGACCATCTCGGCGGTCGCGGTCAGCTATTATTCATCTACCGGCCTGGGCAGCGTGCTGCTGATGGTCATCGCCGGCATCCTGCCATGGATCCTGCCGGTGTCTTTCGGTCTGGTCTGGCTTGTCATCAGCCACCTCACGGTGATTCCGGTGTTCATTTTCGGGCCCATGGACCTGACCGGTTGGGAGGCGTTGATGCAGAGCCTGCTGTATGCCGGATTCTCGACCTTTGTGTTCGTGACCGGCTACGTGGCCAAATTGCAGGCGTCGGCACGCGAGGAGCAGCGCCGCCTGAACGCCGAGCTGCGCGCCACGCGTACGTTGCTGGCCGAAAGCTCGCGGGTCGGTGAGCGCCTGCGCATATCCCGGGAAGTCCATGACCTGCTTGGCCATCACCTGACGGCCTTGAGCCTGAATCTGGAGGTGGCCGGCCATTTGACCGAGGGCTTGGCCCAGGAGCATGTCAAGCAGAGCCACTCGCTGGCCAAACTGCTTCTGGCCGATGTGCGTGAGGCGGTTTCCGAGATGCGCCATGGCGGCAGCATTGACATAGCCGCCACCATAGAGCCCCTGCTGCAATCGGTGCCCAATCTGCATATCGCATTCAAGGCCGACAAGGCTCTTCGTCTGGATGACGCCTCGCTGGCCCAAGTGGTGTTACGCTGCGTCCAGGAATTGATTACCAACACCATCAAGCATGCCGGCGCGAAAAATCTGGAATTGACCTTGCAAAAGCTCGATAATCTATTGATTCTAAAGTCTCAAGACGATGGCGTCGGGGTCAATCTGTCGAAATTGGGCAACGGCCTGCAGGGGATGAAAGAGCGGGTCTCCGCCATGAATGGGCAGATGGTCATCCAAACTGCGCCAGGTCACGGCTTCAGCGTCACCATTACCTTGCCTTTGGGAGTTTAAGATGATTAAAGTGGTTTTGGTCGATGACCAGACCTTGGTCCGGCAGGGGGTCAAATCCCTGTTGTCGCTGGCGCAATCCATCGAGGTTATCGGGGAGGCCAGTGACGGGCAGCATGCCATCGCGCTGATTCCCGTGCTCAAGCCGGACGTCGTGCTGATGGATATGCGCATGCCGGTCAAATCCGGACTCGAGGCCATTCAGGAACTGGCCGCCCAGAAGGCGCTTCCTCCGACCATCATCCTGACCACGTTCGACGATGATGAACTGGTGCTGGCGGGCATCAAAGCCGGCGCCAAAGGCTACCTGCTCAAAGACGTCAGCCTGGAACAGCTGGTGGAAGCCATCGAGGTGGTATCCCGGGGCGGAACGCTGGTCCAGCCCGGGGTGACGCAGCGGCTGCTCTCTGGTCTGGAGGGGCTCAATAACCAGTTCGTCAGCCTGGACCGGCCCGATCCGCTCACGGAGCGGGAAACCGAGATCCTCCGGCTGATGGCCGGCGGCTTCTCCAACAAGGAAATCGCCAATTCGCTGCACGTGGCGGAGGGCACCATCAAGAACCATGTGTCCAATATCCTGTCCAAGCTGGGTGTACGGGATCGTACCCGTGCGGTATTGAAAGCCTTCGAGCTGAAAATCGTCTGATCCGGACCGGAACCCAGCCTAAAAAGTGCCCGAGGGGTCTAACTCTTTTGGATTTTAGATGGTATCCTTAAAGGCTGATTGCCCAGATGGGCGGTTTGTTCTTGGAGAGAGTGTTTAAATGAACCGAATTTATGAATTCCTGATTTCTTTGGTCGTTGTCGTGGTGTTATTCGCTACGGTGGCGCTGTTCCTGCCTGCCAAGCGCGTGGTCGTGAACAAGGTCGAAAGCAACCGCCCGATCAGCACGGTTTTCGACGTACTCAACGGCTTCAACCGTTTTGACGAATGGAATGTGCTGCGCTCTGACCGCATGCTGAAATCGCAGGTCAGCGGCCCGGCCTCCGGCCAGGGCGCGACGATGACCTACAGTTCCCTGAACCGTTCGACCGGCGAAGGCAAATGGGAGCTGGTCGAAAGCGTTCCCGAAAAGAAAATCAAATTCAAGATCAACGACAGCTCCATGGGCAACAACAAGTTCCTGACCTTCGAATTCTACCGGACCGGTCCGATGAACCGTAACGTCGGCATCAACCAGACCTATGAAGTGGATTACGGCTGGAACCTTTTCGGCCGTTATGCCGGCATGTATGTCGAGCGCAACGTCGGTGACCAGATGAAGGCCGGCACCAAGCGGCTAACCACGTTCCTGGCGACCATTCCGAAACTTTCCTACGCCGACCGTGAACAGCCGATCAGCTTCGTCGACCTGCCTGCCGCCAATGTGCTGGTCGCCACCGTGATCGCCAAACGCGACAATGAGGTCATCGCCACCGGCATCCTCAACAAAATGGCCTGGATCAACAAGATCATGGCCGCCAACGGCCTGAAGGCATCCGGTCCGATGCGCATCGTGACCAATGAATTCACCACGGACAGCTACAGCTTCGATGTCGTGCAGCCGGTCAGCAAGGACGGCCAGACCGAAGGCGCATGGGACGTCAAGACCGAGGCCGAAGTGACCTTCGAACAGCTGCCTGCAGGCCGTGCCGCGACCACCGATTACACCGGCTATGCGACCGGCCTGGAAAGCGAACGCCAGGTCGTCCGTGCCTGGGCGCTGGTCAACGGCGCATCGACGCGTGACCGCGCCTATGACGAGTATCTGGTTCCGGTTCCGCAGATGATGACCGAGGACGCCAAGTTCAAGGTCTACTGGCCGATCAAATAAGTCTCAATGAAAAAGCGGGCCTGGCCCGCTTTTTTATTGCCGGTTTTTTTCGGCTCGTTTTTTCTATACACTGGAATGAAGCCATCGGGAACCCTCCATGATCCGGGCGCAGGCCTTAAGCAAGAAATTCGCCGCCATCGAAGCCGTCCGCGACCTGTCTTTCCAGGTCGAGAAAGGCGAGGTCGTCGCGCTCCTCGGTCCGAACGGCGCCGGCAAGACCAGCTGCATGCGTATGCTGTCAGGTTACCTGAGGCCGGACGGCGGCGTCGCCTTGATCGCGGGCCATGACAGCACGAAGAACCCCTTGGCCGCCAAGCGTCAGTTGGGTTACCTGGCCGAACACGCCCCGGTGTACAGGGAACATACCGTCTTCTATTACCTGCGTTTCGTCGCCAAGGCGCGCGGCCTGCCCAAAGGCGCGGCCGAGACCGCGGTGGATGACGTTTTCAGGAGCCTCAACCTGGATTCAATCGCCTTTCAGCCGATCAACACCCTGTCCAAGGGCTCGATGCGGCGGGTGGCCCTGGCGGCGGCGGTCCTGCACCGGCCGCCGGTCCTGCTTCTGGACGAACCCAGCGACGGTCTCGATCCCATCCAGAAGCAGTTGGTCCGCGGCCTCATCCAGGATCTCGCCAAAAACAGCGCCATCCTGATGAGCACGCATCAAATCGACGAAGTGCTTGCGCTTTGTCCGCGCACCATCATCATGGCCAAGGGCGCGAAACTGCTGGACCAAGCCACTGACGACCTGCTCAGGCAGTCCAAATACCATAATGCGGTGTCCTTCGTGGCCAAGGAAAGCATCGCCGCGCGCGCCGCCTTGGAGGGGCTGTCCGGCGTCACCGGCTTCGAACAGAATGCCGTCGATGGACGCCTGTATGTGTTCGTGCACGGCCACAAGCCGCAGAACCAGCTTATCGTCGAGAAGCTGACCCAGAAGAACGTGCCGTTTTCCGACATCCGGCTGGAATACGGCAGGCTTGAGGAAGTTTTCAGCAAAGCCGTGGCCGAGGCGGTCTGATGCGCGCATTCCTGTCCATCGTCATGCGCGAGCTCCAGGCCTATTTCCACACGCCGCTGGCGCTGGTGTACATCGTCATTTTCCTGCTGCTGTCGAACAGTTTCGTGTTCTACCTCGGCGACCTGTATGAAATCGGCCAAGCCAGCATGCAGTCCTATTTCAGGCTGTTGCCCTGGGTCTGCCTGCTGCTCATTCCGGCGTTGTCGATGCGGTCCTGGTCGGAGGAGTACCGTTCCGGAACGATGGAGTTCCTGGATGCCCTGCCGATACCGGGCTGGCAGCTGGTGCTGGCGAAATTCATTTCGCTCTGGTGCGTCGCCGTCTCCGCGCTGGCCATGAGCTTTCCGCTCTGGATGACGCTGTCGTGGCTGGGCCAGCCGGATCACGGCACCATCATACTGGGCTATTTCGGCGCGGCGATGATGATGGCGGCGATGCTGGCGGTCGGCCTGTGCATTTCATCGCTCAGTGAAAACCAGCTGATCGTATACATCGTGACGTCGCTGATACTTCTGCTTTGCCTGCTGGCGGGTTATCCGCTGGCATTGAATCCGGTGCGCGAGGTGTTTTCCCAGTCGTTCGTCGACCTGGTCAGTTCACTGAGCTTCCTGACCCATCTGCAGTCCATCAGCCGCGGCGTCCTGGATCTGCGCGATGTCCTGTTTTATGCCCTGACCATCGTGTTCTGGCTGGCGGTAAATGCCGTGCTGATCACGTCCAGAAAGGGCAGGGGGTGAGCATGCGGCGGAAGACGGTGCTTCCCGCGCTGGCGGCCATGCTGGCGGTATATCTCGGCCTGATGTACCTGAACCAGCGTGCGGTCCCGCCGGTGCGGCTTGATCTGACCGAGAACAGGCTGTTCACCCTGTCGGAAGGCAGCGTCAGGATCCTCGGGAATATACGCCAGCCCGTGCAGCTGCATCTTTATTATTCCGAGAAGGAAGCGCGGCCCTATCCGCAGTTCAGGCAATACGCCGAGCGCGTCATCGAGAAGATCGACGAATACGCGGCGCAATCCGGGCACAGGATCACAGTGAAGCGGATCGATCCGGAACCCTATTCCGTGCCGGAAGACCAAGCCATCGCCAACGGCATCATCGCCATTCCGCTGGAGGACGGCTCAGGGCCTCTGTATTTCGGGTTGACGGCGCAGGCAAACGGCAAGACCCAGACCATCGGTTTCATCAAGCCGGAGTCCGAGCAATATCTGGAATATGAGCTGTCAAAGCTCATCCAATCCGTGCAATCCAACAAGAAACCGAAAGTGGCCCTGTTGTCCGACCTGCCCGTTTCAGGGGGCAATCCAACGGAACCCACACCGCCGCAGCCGGCCTGGGTCGTATACCGCCAGTTGTCCGAACGCTATGAGCTGACCCATCTGACACCGGGGGATTCCGAGCTTCCGAAGGACATCGACGTGCTTTGGGTGATGCATCCGGGCGCGTGGCCCGACAGGACGGTCGACCAGATCCGCGCGTATGTCGAAAACGGCGGACATGCGGTGATCATGGTCGATCCGTATGCAGAGTCCGTGCCGGCCATCACGGCGACTTCCGAGCCTGTCGGCGAGTCCTATCTGGCATCGGACATGCCCGGGCTGTTCAAACGCTGGGGCATAGGATACGACCCCACGCAAGCGGTCCTGGACAGCAAGTACGCCTGGTTGATGCAGGTGAACGAAAACCAGTTTCCCAAGCGGAATCCCGCCTTGGTCAGCCTGCCTACGGAAGCCATGAACCAGCATGACGTGGTCACCGCGGACCTGGACCGGATCGTGTTTTCCAGCGCCGGTTCGCTGACCCTGCTCGAAAACAGTCCGCTGGACATCGAACCCCTGCTGCAAAGCTCCGACTCGTCCAAACAGATCGGCGTGGGCCAGCTCCGCCAGGCCAGCGAGGATCCCGAGCGCCTGCTCAACAACTTCGTCTCCAGCCAGGAACCCTTCGTGCTTGCCGCGCGTTTCAACGGCAGCCTTCAGGCGGACGGCAAAGCCGACGTGCCGGTGAACTTCATCGTCATCGCGGACACAGACATGCTCAGTGACCGCTTATGGGTCCTTGAAAACAACCTGTTCGGCCAGCCGGTGTTCAGCGCGCAGGCCAGCAACGGCGATTTCTTCTTCAACGTCATCGACCAGCTGTCAGGCTCCGATGACCTCATCTCGATCCGTAGCCGCGGCATGGTGTCGCGCCCGTTCGTCAAGGTCGACCAGATCCGCCGCACGGCGGAGCAGGAATACCGGGACAGCCAGGCCCAGCTGCTTTCCAATCTTGAAAAAGTCCAGAATGAGATCAACCTTCTGCAGCCTGAAGGAAAAAATCCCGTTGCCGGCGCAGCCGACAGCCGTCGGCAGAAGCTGTTGGCCGAAAAGATCAAACTCCGCCAGCAGCTCCGGCGGATCCAGGGCGAGCTGAACGATGACGTCGACCGTCTCGGCCAGACCATCAAGCTCATCAATATTTTCACCGTCCCGGTCCTGCTGCTGCTGTTGGCATGGTTCGTGCACATCCGGCGCAGGCTGAATAAGGATTTTGCCCGGGTGGGCCGTGGCCCGGCATAAAAGGGGTTTTGACTGCACCCTGGCCATCAGACAGCTGGCCAAGGCCGACTGCGCCTTCCGGCCATGGATAAAACGCATCGGCGTCATCGATCACAGTTCCGGATGGCGCAAAGGCTTTGACGTGACCGATGCGCTGGCGCGTGCCATCCTATACCAGCAGTTGAGCGGAAAAGCGGCCGCGACCATCGTCTCGCGGGTTGAGGCCGCCTTGGGCGGCGGAGCCATCCATCATCGGGCGCTGAAAACGGTCAGCGATGAACAGCTGCGCGCCTGCGGGGTTTCCGGCAACAAAGTGCTGGCCCTGCGCGACCTTGCGCGCAGGGAAGCGGGTGGTGAGATACCGCAGTCCCGGCAGCTGCAATACCTGAGCAACGAGCGGATCATCGCGCTGTTGGTACCGACGCGCGGCATCGGGCGCTGGACCGTCGAAATGATGCTGATGTTCCGCCTGGGGCGGCCCGATGTGCTGCCGGTCGACGACCTCGGCATCCGCAAAGGCGTCCAGCTCCTTGACCGCGCCGATGCCATGCCGGGCCCGAAGGATCTGCTTGAAAGAGGGCGGATATGGGAGCCGAACCAGACCATGGCCAGTTTCTACCTGTGGCGGATCGCCGATTTCAGCAAGGAAAACGTCAAACGTTCTCAGGATTGAGCGTCGCCGGTCCAGTACCAATGCCAAGGCTCGTAACCGATGCCATGGCTGTTGCCGCGGGGAAAGCTCAAGCGGAACCCGAACCTGCCGGCCTGCCGCTGCAGCCAGTCGAACGCCGGCGTCCGTTCGAAACTTTCCTCGGCCGCCGGTTCGCCATGTGTTCCGATATCGATGGCGCGTCCGGAATGGTGTTCGCTGAAGCCCGGGGCCGCGTTGACGGTCAAGATGTCGGCCACGCGCAGGCCACGCGCCATTTTGCGCCGGAAGATTCCCATTTGATAATGCTGGCTGCGGAATCCGGAAATGGCATCGATTGCCACCCCATCCGCCGCAGCGGCCCGGCGCAGGCGATGCCAGGCTTTGCTTGTGTCGTATTCCAGCCAAAGCGGCCGCCTGTAGCGGTCATGTCCGGCGAACTCCAGTTCAGATGGTTCCGCGACAGGCGACAGGCCGCTTTCGGCGACATACTCCCCGGCATCGATGCCGAGTTCCGCCAGGTGCGGTTCAAGGTCCGTGAGGGGCCTGTAGGCCGTCCTGCGGTCCGGTCCGGCCAACAGTTCGGCGATGCCGTCCAACCGGGCCTGATGCCAAGGCGAACGTCTGAAAAACGTCATGTGCCGGTCTGACAGCGCCGCGATGTACTCACCGTTGCGTTTGTCACGGATAAGCCATTGCGATGAGGCCAGAATACGTGCGTGGGCATTGGCTTTTGCGTGATACAGGCAAGCCGGTACGGCATCGAGTTCATGGCCGTTGATCAAGCGGTATTCGGACGGTGTCAGCATCACAGGCCTTGCAGGTGCGCGAGGAAATCCCCGGGACGCTCCAAGCTTAATAAAACCGGACCGTTTTTGGTAGGGACATAGACGACTTTCCGCCTGTCGGTGATGTACAGGTGGGATTTTTCGCCATTATACAGCTTGAACAACCCGGAGCTCAGGCCAGGCATGGCTGCGCCCCATAGTTTCCACTTTGGCCGCAGTTCCTTGCGGGAGTCAAGATTCACCAGACGGGCGCCCACGCCGTCAAGCTCCGAAAGTGCCCAGCGTTTGTTGATGAAACTGACTCTGATGCGGAGCCCGTCCTTGCCAAGTTCGGCTTTGGGCTTGCGGACGCCCATTGCCGTAGCCAAGAGTATGGCCGGACCGAGGCCGATCAACAGGCCCAAGGCCCATCCGGGCATCTCGCTGAATGCCGCCGCTTCGTTCCACAGGATCATCAGGGCTATGGCGATTGGCAGAAGCAGGACCAGGACAAAAAACCATTTGGTGGACTGTCCGACGGGGGACAGTTCGAATTCCCGGTTGCGCTGGTCATTCATGGTCTTCAGCCTCGGCCTTATGTTCCGATTTCGGCAAGCGCCCGGATTTCTGCAGCGCGTCCCGAAGGACGTATTCGATCTGCGCGTTCAGCGAGCGCAGTTCGTCGTCGGCCCAGTGCTGGACGGCTTCCAGCACCTTGGCGTTGATGCGCAGCGGAAAGGCTTTTTTCACGCTCATCGACGGTCAGTAGATTGAACCGGCGTTGACGATCGGCTGCGTGCCGCGTTCGCCGCACAGCACGACCAGCAGGTTGCTCACCATCGCGGCGCGGCGTTCCGGGTCGAGGTCGACCACGTTGCGTTTCGACAGTTCGCTGAGCGCCATTTCGACCATGCTGACCGCGCCTTCGACGATGCGCGTGCGTGCCGCGATGATGGCACTGGCCTGCTGGCGCTGCAGCATGGCCTGGGCGATTTCCGGGGCATACGCCAAATGGCTGATGCGGGCTTCGATGACGCGGACGCCGGCCTCGGCCAGACGCTCCTGGATTTCCTCGGTGAGATGCTTGGCGATTTCGCCGGCATGGCTGCGCAGGGAGATCTTGCCGTCCTCATGCTGGTCGTAGGGGTAGCTGGTGGCCATGGCACGCAGGGCCGATTCGGACTGGATGTGCACGAAACTTTCGTAATCATCGACGTTGTAGACGGCTTCTGCCGAATCCACCACGCTCCATACCACCACGGCGGCGATTTCGATCGGGCTGCCTTCCAGGTCGTTGACCTTCAGCTTGCCGGATTCGAAGTTCCGGGTACGCAGCGAAATCTTCTTTTTGCTGTAGAACGGGTTGTTCCAGCGCAGACCCTGTTCCTTGACGGTTCCAACGTATTTGCCGAACAGGCTGGCAACAGCCGCCTGGTTAGGCTCTACCATGTACAGGCCGATCATCAGGAAGGAGAACACGATCAGCGCAGCCAACGAGGCCAGCGCCACGAAGCCGTCGTTCGACTGCGCCCCGACGTAGAAACCGTAGGCGGCCACGCCGCAACCGGCCAGACTGGCCAAAAGGACGGCAATGCCGTTGAGTGAATTCAGTTGATTTTCTTTCATGATGACCTCTCGTTGTAAGATATCAAAATGATATCAATTAAAATCATGTTGTCAACCATTTAATCATAAAAATAACCATGCAAATGAGAAAGGGCGGCTAGAAGCCGCCCCATGTAGACAGAAAATCGAAATTCAGAATTGGTAACCGATCGAGAAATCGTAAAGGATAGGATCGACGTTTGCTGTGCCTACGTCCCCCAGGGATTCGACATTGACATCGGCATCAAAGTCCATCCACTTGATATCGCCCCGGAAAAACCAGTTTTCATTGAAGAATACATCGGCGCCCAAGCCCCAGACAAATCCGCTGCCGTCATCGACGTCGATGTCCAGTCCAGCCAAAGCGCCCTTGGTCTCTTCGTCTGACACCAGATTCCAGCCATAGCCGGCAGTCAGGTAAGGGCGGAACATTTTATCGGTGAAGAACTGATAGCTGATGCTCAGGTTCACCGGTCTTTGATCCAGACTGGCGACATCGCCAAGCTCATCCAATTTCACGCTGTGGCTGAAGCCGCTGAGGCCGGAACTCAAGTCAACGAAGAAAGCCGGTGAAAAGCGGTACCCTATGCCGCCGGTCATGGCCCAGGCGTCATCGACACTTGCATCCAAGCCGGCCAGGGCGCCGTTGTCGGAATCGGGATTGGTGTTGGCGAAGCCGAGTTTTCCGTAAAATTGCGCATTGGCAGTTCCTGCGGCCAGGGAGGCCGCCAGGGCGCCTGCGAGAATCAATTTTGATTTCATGTCACTCTCCATAATTTGAATTTGTTATCGGGCAAAAACCCGACGATCAAAATATGAAAGGTGTGCGGTGAAATTGTCGTGAGCAGGCGCCTTGGTGTGATGAAGGCAGGGTGAATGCGTCAGTCGCTTATTCGGTCGTAGCGGATAATCGGCGTCGGCGCCTGCTCGCTGCCTACGTAGACGCTGTTGCCGTCGCCGGAAAACGCAATGCCCTCCGCCTGCGGCAGCCAGGGCAGGGTGATGATCTGCATCGGTTGCAGGCGTTTCGGCAGATCCTGCGGGCCAAGACTGAAAAAGGTGATCTGCTGGTAGTTCAGTACGGCCAGCCATTGACCGTCAGGACTGATGTCGGCGCCAGTGATCTGGGAGCGGTACCGGCCGTAATCGCCCTTGGCGTTCATGGTTTTTTCGTCAGGCTGGGCGATGCCTTCCAGGGTGGCCAGCAGTTTCGGCTTGTCGCCGTCTTTGGCATTGAAAGGCAGCGCGAACAGTTCGGCGGGAACCCTTTTTTTGGATATCAGCAGGAATTGCCGGCGTTTTTCATCGGCAAGCATCGCCTCGGTATCCCGCGCGCCGTCCGGCCACTGAAAGCGGATGGTCCTGACGATGGCGACCTGTCCGTTTTGCGTCAGTGGGGTGGGTTCTTCGACGATATGCAGGAACAGGTCAGTACGCAGGCCGCCGTTGTCGCCGGTATCCGCGATGGCAAGGAAGTTCCTGCCTTGGTCACGGTAGTTGGCGATGTCTTCCCAGTCGATGTTGCGGGCACCCTCCAGGGTAAACCAGGCTTTGGTGCGCGCCTGCCCGTCGATGGCGATGATCTCGGCCGGGTTGTCGCCATCGTTGATGGCCCAGAAAACGCCAGGATTGGCATTCGAGCGCGTCAGGCCCGACAGCTCGCCCAGTTTCGCCGCATCGGGAATGCCGGCGAACTGCGGTTCCGACCACTTCATCAGGATAGGTTCCGAGGTGGCGCGGCAGGCCGAAAGCGATAGCAATCCGAGCGTCGCCAGGCCTAGCAGAACGGGGCGTGATTTAAACATAACGGTAAATTCTGGCATTGGTATAGAATGACACATCCGCCATTTACAGACAATTCCATGGACCGACATTCCGTTACCTTAGGCACGCCTGAAGCCAAAAACGCCTTCCGCGTCCTGTTGCTGGGATCCGGCGAACTGGGTAAGGAAGTAGCCATCGAACTGCAGCGTTTCGGGGTGGAAGTGATCGCCGCCGACCGCTATGACAACGCACCGGCCATGCAGGTGGCCCACGAATGCTTCACGTTGAACATGCTCGACCCGGCCGCGTTGCGGGATCTGATCGAGCA
>DATMWF010000056.1:0-3861 GCA_035562675.1 Arenimonas sp.
TCTAGGCCTTGCCTCGCGGCAAGGCTCAAGCAGCACACCCGCGTGCGAACCGAGCCGATTCATAGCACGCCTATTTGGCCTTGCTCCAAGTGGGGTTTACCCTGCCCTGCGGCGTTAGCCCCGCAGGCGGTGGGCTCTTACCCCACCATTTCAACCTTACCACGCACCCTTGCGGGCCGTTCGGCGGTATGTTTTCTGTTGCACTGGCCGTCGGCTTGCGCCGCCCAGGCGTTACCTGGCACTTTGCTCTATGGAGCCCGGACTTTCCTCGGCGCGGCAAGCCGCGACGCGGTTGTCTTGACCAACTCCGCCGGGGCTATTGTCGCATACCCTGACCGAAGGGTTTGCAATAGCCGGTAATGTGTAGATAATTGAAGTTCAGTTTCCCACCCAGACACAAGGTCCAACCCAATGAAACCGCTGCTTCGATTCGCCGCTACCGGCCTGCTGCTGGCGTTCAGCGCCGCCACCTTCGCCCAAGAAGCCGCCCCTGCCGTTGATGCGGAGGCTGCCGCATCGGCAAGCGAAGCTGAAGCTGTCGATGGCCAGCCGCTTCCAGCGGCTGCCGCACCGGTCGCCGAACCGACACCCGCCGAAGCGCCGCTCGACCGGAGCACGCTGAGCTATTCCAACAAATGGCGGGTCAAATTCGACAATGAAGCCAAATCCGATGGCACCTTGGTGTTCCGCCTGGTGATGAAAGACACCAAGGTCGAGCCGATCACGGTCAGCATCCCGATCAAGGACGGCACCAATGAGAACAACAGCGCCGGCAAGGTCAAAAGCGCCCTGAAAAAAGCCTTCCCGCGTGATTTCAACGTGGAGACCGACGATGGCGAATCCGTGTTGGTCAAACTCAACGTCATCGAAGGTTCGAGCAGCCTGGTATTGCTCAGCAACGACGTCAAGAACCTGAAAATAAAGATCAAGAAGGAATGATGCCGCAGGCCTGCCGGAGCGGGCCCTTCAGTTCATTCGCCGCCGTACAGATCCTTGCGCGAGGCGCCGCTTAAGTCGGCGGCGATTTTCGCGGCCTGCGAGGGCTTCATGACCTCGGCCAGCTTGGCATACAGGCGCCGCCCTTCCCGAAGCGCGGCGTTTTCGTCTTCCGGCGCACCGGCGATGACCAGCACGAACTCGCCCTTGCGCTGGTTCGGATCGGCCGCCACCGTTTCGGCGATCGATGCCAGCGTGCCATCCAGCACGGTTTCGAACAGCTTGGTGATTTCGCGCGCCAGCACCGCTTCGCGGCCGTCGCCGAATGCGGAACGCATGTCGGCCAGGCATTCTTCGATACGGTGCGAGCTTTCATAAAACACCAAGGTGCGCGGCTCGCCGGCCAGCCCCTGCAGGCGTTCGCGCCGTGCCGAGGATTTATGCGGCAGAAAGCCCTCGAAACTGAAGCGGTCGCTGGCGATGCCGGCCACCGACAGCGCGGCGATGGCCGCGCAAGGCCCCGGAACCGGACTGATCACGATGCCCGCGGCACGTAACTCACGCACCAATCGGTATCCCGGATCGGATATCAGCGGCGTGCCGGCATCGCTGACCAAGGCCAGGCTTTTGCCGCTGCGCAACTGCGCCAGGATCTGCGCGACGCGTTCCGACTCATTATGCTCATGCAGCGCGAGCAGGGATTTCTCCAACCCGACGGCGTTCAGCAACTGACGGGTATGCCGGGTATCCTCGGCACAGATCAGGTCGACCTGCGCCAATACATCACGCGCCCTCGGGCTCAGATCGCCTAAATTGCCGATCGGCGTGGCGACCACGTACAAACACCCCTTTTTTAGCTCGAACATTGGTAAAATCCCTGCAGTACTGCCACCATCATAGCGTCTGCTTAAGGGATTAGGGTTATGCGTGTTTTGATTGCGACCACCGCGCTGTGCCTGCTGGCGGCATGCGGCAGCACGCCGAAGAAAGCCCCGGGCATCGTCCAGGAGACCGTGCAGAAACAGAGCCCGCTGGATGAGGCGCGCGCCCAGAACCGGCACTTCATGAGCCCGGCGCTCATCGACGGATTTCCTGCCGGCACCGACCCCAACTACCGCCCTCCGGCCCGCCTGGCGGTGCTGCTGCCGCAGTCCGGATCGCTGGCGGCGGCCGGCACGGCCATCCGCGACGGCATCCTGGCCGGTTACTACGCGGAATCCCGCACCAAACCGACCATCCGCTTTTACAACAGCCAAGGCAGCGCGGAAGGCGCCAAGGCCGCCTACCAGCGCGCCCTGAAAGACGGCGCGCAGATGATCCTCGGCCCGATCGGCAAAGAGGAAGTCGCCGCCATCGCCGAAACCGCCAGCGGCATACCGGTGCTGGCACTGAATCACATCGACCAGCCGGGCAACCGCGTGCTGCTGAATTTCTCGCTGAACCCCGAGCGCGAGGGGGAGTTGCTCGCCGAGCGCCTGATCGGCAAATCCCTGCTGCAGGCCGGCGTGTTCAACCAAGGCGGAGACGGCAACGCCCGCACCTTGGCCGCGTTCGAAAAACGCTATCAGCAGGCCGGCGGCAAGATCCTGTTCCGCGCCCCGGCCCCGCAGTTCGGCAAAGACGCCAACGGCGCGCCGGTCAATCCGGTACTGCCGGAATCCCTGCTGCAGGCCAAGGCCATCATGCTGTTGATGTCCGGCACCGCCGCCAAGCCGACCCGCGCCGCCCTGGCGCTGAACGGCGCCAGCGCCATTCCGGTATTCGCCGGCAGCGAGATCACCGAAAACGGCGACGCCAAAACCAATGCCCAGCTCAACGGCATCGAATTCATGCAGATTCCCTGGCTCGCCAACCAGGGCAATGCGCTCGGCGTGACACCGGCGCAGCTGTCCAAACTGCCCAGTGCCCGTGGCGGCGGAGCGCGCCTGAACGCCTTCGGCCTGGATGCCTGGCTGGTAAGCACCCGCCTGCAGGTCTGGCTTGGCAGTCCGAACACCGCCATCAACGGCGCCACCGGCACCCTGCATATGGAACCCGATGGCCAGATTGAACGCAAGCTGCCCTGGCTGACTTTCCAGAACGGACAGCCACAGCCGGTCAATGACAGCCAACCTTAGCCCGAAACAGACGCAAGGCCGGCTGGCCGAGGACTGCGCGGCGGCGTTCCTGCGCCAAAACGGCCTGAATCTGCTGCAGCGCAACGCGCTGTATTCGGTCGGTGAACTCGACCTGGTGATGCGCGACGCCGACACCCTGGTGTTCGTGGAAGTGCGCCAGCGCAAATCCGACCTGTTCGGCGGCGCCGCGCAGTCCATCGACCGCCGCAAGATGAAAAAATGCGCATTGGCCGCACAATGCTGGCTGAAACAGCACGCGCACTACGCGCACATGCCCTGCCGCTTCGACGCCGTGCTGCTGACCGGTACCGAAAACAGCTGGAAAATCGACTGGATCCGGGACGCCTTCGTGTTCCAGGACGTGTTCTAGGATGGAACGCGCGGTATTCAACGCCTTCGAACAGGCGCTCGGCAAACAGGCGGTATTGACCAGCGCTGCCGACTGCCTGGCGTACGGTTTCGACAATTCAGCCTATCGGCAGAATCCGCGCATGGTGCTGCTGCCGACCAGTACCGAACAGGTGCAGGCGGCAGTGCGTTTGGCGCGGCACCATAAGCTTCCGCTGACCGCCCGCGGCCGCGGCACCAACACCACCGGCGCCAGCGTGCCGATCGAAAACGGCATCGTGATCAGCTTCGAGCGCATGAACCGGATCATCGCCCTGTCACCCGGCGACCGCACCGCCGTGGTGCAGCCGGGGGTGCTCAACGGCGACCTGCAGACCGCTTTGCTCGAACATGGCCTGTTCTGGCCGCCCGACCCGACCTCGGCGCCGTTCTGTTCGATCGGCGGCAACATCGCCTGCAA
>DATMWF010000057.1:0-5648 GCA_035562675.1 Arenimonas sp.
GGCGACAGGAAATGCCCGCTTTGCCCGCCCGGCATATGGATGATGCCGTCTTCCTCCCGGCCAGGCGATACCACCATGCGCTCGGAAGCGCCGAAGGTCGGGCTGACCACCAGCGGCATATCGGTATCGCCCTGAAGTTGGTCCTTCGGCATGCACAGCAGCGGCTTCACCAGGCCCGGCAGGGCGGCGGCCAGCGGATGGCAGTAGTTTGCCGTGTTGCGTTCGCCCCAGGTGCGCGCGCTGAGCGGGCCTTTCTCGGCCAGTTCGGACTGCACCGTCTGCGCCGCCTGCTCGAGCAGGTCATCCCAGCTCTTGTAGTTTTTGGTCAGCAGGTGTTTCGGCTGCTGCTGCAGCAAGGTCCAGGCAAGGTCTTCGAAGCCGGTGAAGCCCGGCGCTTCGTAATCGAAGCCGGTATAGCCGGGCTTGCTGGATTTTACGCCGAGCTTGTCGATGGCCGGTGCCAGCAGCATCTCTTCAATGCGGTTGCTGACCTCCAGTCGCCAGGCGCGGGTCAGCCGGTAACTGACCGCATCCGTGCTGGCGGTTTGCTCCCAGGTTTTATCGGCATCGCTGAGTTGCTTCAGCGCGGAACCGCCGGCGGCGTTCCGGGCACGTGCATTCAGCAAATCCCACCAGCGCTTCAGGAACAGGCTGCGGCCATCGACCTGGATGGCCAGCAGGTCCCGCTCGGTGAACCGCTGTCTGGCGAACAGGCTGTCACGGATCTGCATGCTGCGCGCGCCCAACGCGTAACCGCCGTTGCCGACCAACGCCAGCCACGGGCCGTCGACCACACGGCCGTTCGCCGTCCATAGGCGATGGCTGGGCGGGTCGATCAACACCGGGTTTTCACTGCCGTCCAGCCAGCCCTGCCAGCCGCAGCCGGTCTGCGGATCGATCGGCGCGGTTTTATCGCAGCCGCCCACGCGTTTCGGCATCTGTGCGGTCAAACGCCAGGCGATGCGGCCGTGCTTGTCGCCGATGACCAGATTCTGCCCCGGCATGCCGATGGTCCGTGCATTTTGCAGGGCGCTGTCAAGATCGCGGCTGTTGGCCAGTTCGTTCAGGCCGAGATTCAATGCCCCCGGTTGATGTGCCGCCCATTGCAGGGCAAGCGCGTACGACGCGTTCAGTTCCTTGGTGACCGGCCCCCATACGGTTTCCCGCACGGCAAACGGCACCGGATCGCCGCCTTTGACGGCGATCGGTTCCTGGAACACCTGCACGGTGCGCGGGTTGCCGTCGCCGTCCAGGTAGCGCGTCTGTGCGGCGTCGAGCCAATGCACGCGCATGAAGTCCGCCCAGTCGCCGTAGCTGTTGGTGAAACCCCAGGCCACGTGTCGGTTGCTGCCGACGATCACCGAGGGGATGCCGGGCAGGGTGAAGCCGGAAACATCGGAGTCGGTTCCGGTCAGCAGGCGGGCGCGGAACCAGATATTGGGCGCACGAAGGCCAAGGTGCATGTCGTCCGCCACGATGGCGCGGCCATCGGCGGTCAATGCCCCGGCCACCGCGAAGTTGTTGCTGCCCACCGCTTCGGCGAGCTTGTTGGGTTGATAGGCGAGCTGCGGCGCGTCATACGCATTCAGGTTGATCTGTTCGGCGTCCGGTATGCTGACCGCCAGTTCAGGCGTGCCGAACAGCGGCGCATCCCAGCCGGAGCGCGTCTGGGTCAGCATCGTGTAAATCGGCGCCGGCAACAGATTCTTCAACTGCCAGAGCTTGTACTCACGCTCGTTGTCTTCGTCCTGAAGGTCGAAGAACATCGCGTAACCGACCAGGAAAGTATCTTCCGGCTTCCACGGTTCCGGCGCCGTGTTCAGCAGCAGGTACGGCCAGGGTTTGGCCGATAGCGCTTTCAAGCCGGCATTGACGCCGTCGGCATA
Source organism: Arenimonas sp. (assembly GCA_035562675.1). Lineage (GTDB taxonomy): Bacteria > Pseudomonadota > Gammaproteobacteria > Xanthomonadales > Xanthomonadaceae > Arenimonas. The sequence continues at coordinate 1,887 of DATMWF010000057.1, forward strand.
GGCCTGCAGCGTCGCGGAATCCTTACCGGTCATCGCGGCGTAGTTCTGCCGGATCCGGGCCCGTAGCCGGTGCACGCGGATTGACTTGTCCTTCTCGATGGCGATCTTGCCGAACAGTTCCGACAGCTCGCCGCTGGCCGATCGGCGCAGCAGGTCCATTTCGAAATAGCGCTCCTGGGCATGCACGAAGCCTAGCGCGCGCGCCGAATCGGCGGCGTTGCGCGCGGTGATGGTGACCGTGCCGTTGCCGTCGCGTGCGATCACGGCCGGCTGCGACAGTCCCGGCAGCGCCAGTTCGCCGTCCAGTTTGGGCAGGCTGGCGCGCAGCAGCAGGTAAACGCCGAGCGCCGACAGCAGCAACAGGACGGCGAAGCCCCACAGGATTTTTTTCACCGCCGGTTTAACCGTCATGAGCCGCTCCCGGATTAGGTGCTTTCAATGCTGTCGACGCGCTGGAAGCCGCGCGGCAGGGCATGGCCGCGCTGCGCGCGGTTGCCTTGATAGGCCTGCAGGTCGCGCCAGCTGAGCACCAGCTTGCGCTGGCCGCAGAACAGGATCAGCTCGCCGCCCTGTTTCACGCAGGTCACGCCGATGATGTCTTCCTCGCCGGCTTTGAGCCTGGCGGGAGGGATCTGCATGATTTTGTTGCCCTTGCCTTTGTCGAGTTCAGGCAGTTCGCTGGCAGGGAACGCCAAAAGGTTGCCGCCGCTGCTGATCACCACCACGAAATCGGTGGCGATGTCATGCACCTGGCAGGGTGGCAGGATACCGGCTTTTTCATCGACGTTGATCAGCTGCTTGCCGGCTTTCTTGCTGCTCAGGAAGTTCTCGAAGGCGGTGATGAACCCGTAGCCGTAGCTGCTGGCGACGATGAATTTCTGCGCGGGGTCGCCGCTGGCCAGGCCGACGAACTGCGCGCCGCTCGGCGGTGCGAAGCGGCCGCTCAAGGGCTCGCCGTTGCCGCGCGCCGAAGGCAAGGTGTGCGTCAGGCAGGAATAGCTGCGGCCGGTGTTGTCCAGCACCGCCACGTTCTGCGTGCTGCGTCCGCGCACGAAATCGAGCAGGGCGTCGCCGTCGCGGTAACTGAGCGCTGCCGGATCGAGTTCGTGGCCTTTGCCGGCACGTATCCAGCCTTTCTGCGACAGCACCACGGTCATCGGCTCGCTGGCCACCAGCGCGCTTTCATCGATGGCCTGCGCCGCTTCGCGGGAAACCAACGGCGACATGCGCTGGTCGCCGAATTTCTTGGCGTCGGCCAGCAGTTCATCCTTCAGCAGTTTCTTCAGCTTGGCGTTCGAGCCGAGCAGTGCGGTGATTTTCTCCAGTTCGGCGGCCAGCTCTTCCTGTTCGCCGCGGATCTTCATTTCCTCCAGGCGCGCCAGCTGTTTCAGCTTGGTGTCCAGGATGTAGTCGGCCTGCTCTTCGCTGAGCGCAAAGCGCGCGATGAGGGCGGCTCGTGGCTCGTCTTCGGTGCGGATGATGTGGATCACTTCATCCAGGTTCAGGAACGCGATCAGCAGGCCGTCCAGCAGGTGCAGGCGGCGTTCGACTTTTTCCTGCCGGTGTTTCAGGCGTTTGCGGATGGTTTCGGTACGGAACGCCAGCCATTCGCCGAGCAGCATCTTCAGGTTCTTGACCTGCGGCCGGCCGTCCAGCCCGATGATGTTGAAATTGACCCGGTAGCTTTTCTCCAGGTCGGTGGTGGCGAACAGGTGGCCCATCAGGGAGTCGATGTCGACCCGGTTCGAGCGCGGCACCAGCACCAGGCGGGTCGGCGTTTCGTGGTCGGACTCGTCACGCAGGTCTTCCAGCCACGGCAGTTTCTTGGCGCGCATCTGCTGGGCGATCTGCTCCATCACTTTCGAGGGCGATACCTGGTACGGCAGCGCGGTCAGCACGATGTCATTGCCGTCCTTCATGTACGTGGCGCGGGCGCGGATCGAGCCCAGGCCGGTTTCGTACATCGCCATGATTTCGGCGCGCGGGGTGATGATCTCGGCGTTGGTCGGGTAATCCGGGCCCAGCACGTGCTCGCACAGGTCGCGGACGCTGGCCTGCGGGTCGTCCAGCAGGCGGATGCAGGCGCTGACCACTTCGTTGAGGTTGTGCGGCGGCACGTCGGTGGCCATGCCGACCGCGATGCCGGTGGTGCCGTTCAGCAGGATGTGCGGCAGCCGCGCCGGCATCCAGGTCGGTTCCTGCAGGGTGCCGTCGAAGTTCGGGTTCCAGTCGACCGTACCCTGGCCGAGTTCGCCGAGCAGCACTTCCGCGATCGGGGTCAGCTTGGATTCGGTGTAGCGCATGGCCGCGAACGATTTCGGGTCGTCGGTGGAGCCGAAGTTGCCCTGGCCTTCGATCAGCGGATAGCGGTAGGAGAACGGCTGCGCCATCAGCACCATCGCCTCGTAGCAGGCCGAGTCGCCGTGCGGATGGTATTTGCCGATCACGTCGCCGACGGTGCGCGCCGATTTCTTCGGCTTGGCGTTGGCGTGCAGCGACAGCTCGCTCATGGCGTAGATGATGCGGCGCTGGACCGGCTTCAGGCCGTCGCCGAGAAAGGGCAGGGCGCGGTCAAGCACCACATACATCGAATAGTCCAGATAGGCGCGTTCGGCGTATTCGCGCAGCGGGATCTGTTCAAAACCGTGGAAACTGGGACGGGTGAGGTCGGACATGGTTGCAGCTCGGTGAAATCGCAGTTTTTATTCTAGCGAGAATCGGCCTGAATAGGTTGGTTACGTAAAGCTTTTCGCTATGGGGTAAACTGTTGCAAAGGAGTTTCCATGAGCGCTACCGTCATTTTCGGCCTGATTGCCTTGGCCTGTCTGTTCCTGTTTTTCAAAATGATGGGTTTCCTGTTCAAAGTGGCCGTGGTCGTCCTCGTCATCGGGGCCGGATACTGGTACTTGGCGCCGCATATCGGCGCGCCGCCGCTGCCGTTTTAGCCCGGCCGGAGCCCGCCGCGCCATGCCGCTGAGCCACATGAACATCTCCCGCCGCCGCCTGGCGATGATCCTGGGCATGCTGGCCATGATCGGGCCGTTCGCCATCGACAGCATATTCCCGGCCTTCCGGGTGCTGGCGCACGACCTGCGGGTCGATGACGCCGCCATCCAGCAGGCGATCAGCATCTACCTGCTGGGCTATGCGCTGATGTCGCTGCTGCACGGCGCGCTGTCCGACGCCTTCGGCCGCAAGCCGGTGATCCTGGGCGGGCTGTGCCTGTTCCTGCTGGCCTCGGTGGGCTGCGCCCTGGCCGATACCCTCAACCAACTGCTGGTGTTCCGTTTCATCCAGGGCCTGTCGGCCGGGGTCGGACTGATCGTCGGGCGCGCGGTGATCCGCGACGTGTACCAGGGCGACGACGCCCAGCGCATGATGAGTCTGGTGTCGATGATCTTCTCGATCGCGCCGGCCATCGCGCCGATCATCGGCGGTTACCTGCTGACCTGGTCGGACTGGCAGGGCATCTTCTGGTTTTTGGTGGCGCTTTCGCTGCTGATGCTGGTCGTGGTGGCGTTGCTGCTGCCGGAGTCGCATCCGGCCGATGCGCGGGTGCCGATCCATCCGGTCACACTGTCGCAGACCTATTGGGACATGGGCAAAAGCAGCCCGTTCCGGATGCTGGCGTTCAGCGGCACGCTGCTGTTCGGCGGCCTGTTCCTGTATATCGCCTCGGCGCCGGATTACGTGCTGCTGCACCTTGGCCTGGACGAAACCCAGTTCGGCTATTTCTTCGTGCCGACCATCGCCGGCATGAGC
>DATMWF010000058.1:0-5928 GCA_035562675.1 Arenimonas sp.
CCCATGGCATAAGCACCCAGAAAGAATGCGATGGTCTGCCAGCTCAGCAGTTGCGGAAACGGCGTACGGGATACCACCAGCGGCATCAGGCCCAACAGCAGCAGGCCGATGCCCCGGCCGGGTTTGAGCAGAAGCGCGAGCAGCGGCGTGCATAGAAACAGCACCGTCAGCACCGGGATGTACCAGAGATGGGTCTGCACCTGCCCGAACATAAGGTTCTTCGACAATTCTTCCGGAAAAAAGAAGGTGATGCCATTGGCTTTGCCGTATTCCAGATACTGCGGCCACGACAATGCCGTCAGCAGGACGGTAAGCAGGGCATAGGGCAGGATGACGTTGGCAACCTTGTTCCTGAAAAACGTGCCCCAGGATTTGCCGCGCAGCACACGACTGTACAAAATGCCCGAGATCAGTGCGAAGAACAGGGTGGAACCGTGGAACAGGGTTTCGGTAAAACTGTACAGCCAGATGTAATCGGGATTATTTTCCTGGGCGCCATACGAGCCGAGCACCGACCAGGCATGTGCGCCGATGATGGCCAGGATGGCAACGCCACGGAAGCCGTGCAGGTACGCCAGATAATCGGTCTTGCCTGCTGCGGCCGCCATGCATGCCCTTGTCAAGGATTCACTGCACCATAGCGAATATCCCTGGTGGGGTCAAACGGCGGGGTGGCGTCCTCGACTGGAGTCGAACCAGTGGCCTCACCCTTAGGAGGGGTGCGCTCTATCCAGCTGAGCTACGAGGACTTGGCCTCATTATACCGCTTAGATCGCTTCGATACCCATCGCCACGCCCTGGCCGACGCCGACGCACAGCGAAACGATGGCCGACCGGCTTTCATTGCGGCCGATTTCATGCATGATCCGCAGCGCCAGGCGCGCACCGCTGGCGCCGAGCGGGTGGCCGTAGGCCAAAGCGCCGCCATGCCGGTTGAGCCGGTCGTCGGTGTCCGTCAGGCCCAATGCCCTGGACACGCTCAGGACCTGCGCCGCGAAAGCCTCGTTCACCTCCAGACGGTCGATGTCCGCCAGGCGGCGGTTTTGCCGGGCCAGCAGTTTTTCGATGGCCGGCACCGGGCCGAAGCCCATCACCCGCGGCGCCACGCCGGCCGAGGCCATGCCGGTGATCCGTGCGCGGGGAACCAGCCCGAAATCCTGCACGGCCTTCGGCGAGGCCAGCAGCAGCGCGCAGCTGCCGTCGTTCAGGCTGGAGGCATTGCCGGCGGTGATGCTGCCGTCTTCCCCGGTGATGGCTTTCAGGCCGGCCAGTTTTTCCAGGGTGGTGTCGGAACGCGGCTGTTCATCGCGGACGATGCCGGCCACCGGCATGATGTCGGCGTCCAGTACGCCGCCGGCGATGGCCTGCGCGGCACGCTGCTGCGAGCGCAGGGCGAAGGCATCCTGGTCCGCGCGCGAAATGCCGAACTGCCGTGCCAGGTTTTCCGCGGTCTGCGCCATCGAGTCCACGCCATGCAGCGCGCGCATTTTCGGGTTGATCATGCGCCAGCCGAGCGTGGTGTCTTCCAGCTGCTGGCTGCGGTCGAAGGCATCCTGCGCCTTGGCCATCACGTAGGGTGCGCGCGACATGCTCTCCACGCCGCCGGCCAGGATGATGCCGGCTTCGCCGAGCGCGATGGCGCGGGCGGCCTGGCCGATGGCTTCCAGGCCCGAGGCGCATAGCCGGTTGACGGTATACCCCGGGGTCGTGACCGGCAGGCCGGCCAGCAGACCGGCCATGCGCGCCACGTTGCGGTTGTCTTCGCCGGATTGGTTGGCGCAGCCGAGGACGACCTCATCGACCGCGTCGGCGATCTGCGGGTATCGGTCCAGAAGGAACGCCAGCGGCAGCGCCGCCAGGTCATCGGCGCGTATGCCGGACAGTCCGCCTTTGTAGCGGCCGAACGGCGTACGGATGCCATCGCATAGGTAGACGGTCTGGATGGTCATCGGGATCCTGGCAGTCCGGAGGAATGGATGGAGCGTTCAATGCGTTTGGCGGCCTTCTGGAGCGCCGGCAGCAGTTCCTGACGGGCGTATTCGGCGACCTGCGGGCGGTACGGGGTGCTGACGTTCAGGGCCGCCATGATCCGGCCCTGCGGGTCGCGGATGGGAACGGCCAGGGAGCACAGGCCGAGTTCCAGCTCCTGTTCCACATAGCTGAAGCCCTGGGCGCGGGCCAGTTCGATGGCGGCGCGGATTTTCTCTTTCTGCAGGTGGGTGTGCGGGGTGAATTTCTGCGGCTTGAGTTCCGCAAGCCATGGCTTCAGTTCCGCCGGCGTCAGCTGGCTGAGCAATACCCGGCCCAACGAAGCGCAGAATGCCGGCAGCCGTGCGCCAACGCCCAGCGAAACGGTCATGATGCGCCGGACCGGCACGCGCACCACGTAAACGATATCGTGGCCGTCCAGCACCGCCAGTGAGCAGCTTTCGTTCAACTGGCGTGACAGCTCCTCGACGATCGGCTGGGTCAGGTCGGTCAGGTTCAGCGCGCCCAGATAGCAGTAGCCCAGCTCCAGCACTTTCGGGCTGAGGGTGAAGGTCCTGCCGTCGGCGCGGATGTAGCCCAGATGCTGCAGGGTCAGCAGCAGTCGGCGGGCGGCGGCGCGGCTGAGGCCGGTGCGCTCCGCCACCTGGCTCAGGTTCATCCGCGGGTATTCGTGGCTGAACGCCCTGAGCACGGAAAGGCCGCGTGCGAGGCTTTGCACGTAATCGCGGCTTTGTTCGAAATCGGCGTCGTCCGGCGGGTTGGTTTTCGGCATGGGGGGTGGGGTGCATGGATTGACAAGCAGTCTAGCAATTTGCCACAATGTACGCAATACGAACAAATGTACGAATAGCGCACAAATGCCGAAATTTGACGAACGATCGAGTGTCCTGCACAGCTGGTGCGTGCCGTCCGAATGGCAGGGTCCGACGGTCATCGGCGGCCAGGGCGCCTGGCTGCATCTGGCCGATGGCCGCTCGCTGCTTGACATGAGTTCCCTGGCCGAATGCAGCAATCTCGGCCACCAGCATCCGGCCTTGGTTGCCGCCATCAAGGCACAGGCCGACCGGCTGTGTTTCGTGACCAATGCCTGGGGCGCCGATGTGCGCGCCGAGCTGGCTGAAACCCTGCTGGACATCGCCGGCTTCAAGGGCGGCCGGGTATTCTTCACGTTGGCCGGCGCCGACGCCAATGAACACGCAGTCAAGATCGCGCGCCTGGCCGCCGGCAAACCGCAGGGCGCGATCATCACCCGCGAGCGCTCCTACCATGGCGCCAGCTATTTCGGCATGGCGCTGTCCGGTGACACGCGGACGCAGACGTTCATCGACGCCCAGGCAATGGGCGTCAGGCATGTGCCGCCGCCGTATGCCTACCGTTGTCCGTTCGGCACCGACAACGCCGACGACTGCGGCCGTGCGGCCGCACATGCCGTGCGGGATGCCATCACCGACGACACCGTGGCGGTGCTGATGGAACCCAACGCGGGCACCAACGGCATCGTGCCGCCCGGCACGTACTGGCCGGCGCTGCGCCGCATCACCCGCGAGCAGGGCGTGGCGCTGATCGCCGATGAAGTGATGAGCGGCTTCGGGCGCTGCGGCCAGTGGTTCGCCTGGCAGAACGACGGCGCCGAAAACGCACCGGATATCATTACCTGCGCCAAAGGCCTGACCGGGGCGGCGCTGCCGTTGGGCGCGGTGATCGTTTCCGCGGCCGTCTATGAAAAAATCAAGGACAGCATGCTGTACGCCGGGTTGACCTACAGCGGGCATCCGATGTCGTGCGCGGCCGGTCTGGCCGCCGTGCGGGCTTACCGCGATGAGCGGCTGATCGAGCGCTCACGGCTTCTTGGCCGGACCATGTTCGCCGAGCTGCAGCTGCTGCAGGCCCGCCACGCGGTGATCGGCGACGTGCGCGGCGGTCAGGGCCTGTTCGCGGTGCTGGAGCTGGTGTCCGATCGGGATGGCAAAACGCCGTTGGCGCCCTGGCCGCAGCTGCATCCGACGCTGGCGGCCATGCAAAGGGCCGGCTTGGGCAAGGGCATCTCGTTCGCGGTGCGCGGCAACCTGATCATTCTCGCGCCGCCCTTGGTCATCCATGAACAGGAGTTGTCGACCGCCTTGTCGGTGCTGGACGACCTGCTCACGGAATTTTTCTGAATCAAACGCCGTAAAGGACCGTTATGACGTTTCGCCTGACTTACGCCACCATGTTCAACCCGCCGGAATCCATGCATTCGGCCTTCGATGCCGCCCTGGCCGAAGTGCGCGCCGGTCTGGGCCAGCGCCATGGCCTGTACATCGCCGGCGTTGACGAACGCCGCGCGGATTATCAGACCTTGGTCTCTCCGGTCGATACCGATCTGCTGCTGGGCGAATTCGCACTGGCATCCGCCGAGGACGTCGAACGCGCCATGACGGCGGCGAAACACGCATACCCGGCCTGGCGCGCGCTCTCGGCCGGTGAGCGCGCCGGTCATCTGCGCCGGGTCGCCGACATCATGGAGGCGCGTGTTTACCACATCGCGGCCGCGCTCAGTCTGGAAGTCGGCAAGAACCGCATGGAGGCCCTGGGCGAAGCGCAGGAAACCGTGGATTTCTTCCGCCAGTACGCCGATGACTTCGAAAACGCCAAGGGCTTCGATGTCCCGCTGCCGAACGACCCGTTGCCGGGCATTGAATCCACTAACCGATCCATCCTGCGCCCGTATGGCGTGTGGGCGGTGATCGCGCCGTTCAATTTCCCGCTCGCCCTGATGGGCGGTCCGGTCGCCGCAGCCCTGGTTACCGGCAATGTGGTGATCGCCAAGGGTTCCAGCCATACGCCCTGGGCCGGACGCCTGCTGGCCGACTGCATCCGCGATGCCGGCCTGCCGACCGGCGTGTTCCAATGCCTGAACGGCTCTTCGGCCGAGGTCGGGCGCGCCCTGTCGGAACATCCCGACACCGCCGGCATCACCTTCACCGGCTCGGTGGCGGTTGGCAGGCAATTACTGAAACAGAATGTGACCGGCGCCTATCCGAAACCCTGCATCGCCGAGATGGGCGGCAAGAACGCCTGCATCGTGACCGAGCACGCCGATCTTGACGCCGCCGCCAGCGGCATCGTGCGCTCGGCGTTCGGCCTGAGCGGACAGAAATGTTCGGCCTTGTCGCGTCTGTATGTCCATGAACACGTGGCCGATGCGCTCATCGCCAAGCTGGTCGAAAAAACCGCGGCGCTGGCCATCGGCGATCCGACCGAACGGAGCAACTGGCTGGGGCCGGTCAACAACGGCTCGGCCTATGCCGATTACAAACGGCACGTGCGGGAGCTTTGCGCAGGGGGTGCCGTCATGCATGCCGGCGGACGTGTGCTGACAGACGGCGACCTGGGGCGTGGCTACTTCGTGACGCCGGTCATCGCGGAAGCGCCGCTGTCGAGTCCGCTCTGGCGCCAGGAGCTGTTCCTGCCGATCCTGCTGCTGCACCGCGTGGCCACCAAGCAGCAGGCCATGGCCTTGGCCAACGACAGCGATGTCGGCCTGACCGCCGGATTTTACGGCAGCGTTGCGGAGATCGCCTGGTTCCATGAACACATCGAAGCCGGCGTCACCTACGCCAACCGCGCGCAGGGCGCCACCACCGGCGCGTGGCCGGGCTATCAGCCGTTCGGCGGCTGGAAAGGCTCCGGGTCGACCGGCAAGGCCATCGCCTCGTTTTATTACCTGCCGCTCTATCTGCGTGAGCAGTCACGCACGGTGGTCCGCTGATGGCGCGTTTTCTGACGCTGCCCGAAGCCATCGCCGAATTCGTCCAGGACGGCGACGCCGTGGCGCTGGAAGGCTTCACGCACCTGATTCCGTTCGCGGCCGGCCATGAAATCATCCGGCAGGGCCGGAAAAACCTGCACCTGATCCGGATGACGCCGGATCTCATCTACGACCAGATGATCGGCATG
>DATMWF010000059.1:0-4898 GCA_035562675.1 Arenimonas sp.
CTGCCATGGCGTGACCGGCGATGCGGCGGACAGCAGGGCGGGCATGAGCAGGGCTGCCAGGGCATGCCGCAAGCGGAAAAGGTTCATCGGTTCAGTCGAGCCAGTGGATGTGTGAAGTGGCAGTGATTCCCAGTCCGGGACTGTCGGTAACACTGATGACAGAATCGGCGAAAAGTACGTTTGAGTCAATGGGATTGAAGGTGCCGAGGGTCGGCCCGTCCAGGTCGATCCGGGTGATGACATGTTGCTTGGCTATCGCCAGATGCACTGCCGCGGCGGCGCTGATGCCGCCTTCCAGCATGCAGCCCATCATGCATGGCGTATCGTGTCCGGCGCAGAAATCGGCGATGGCGATGGCTTGGCTGAGGCCGCCGGCTTTCATCAGCTTGATGTTGATGATGTCCGCGGCGCCCAGTGCAATGAGTTGTTCGACCTGTTGCAGGTTGAACGCGCTTTCATCGGCGAGCACCGGCGTCTTGATGCCGGTTCTGACGGTGATCAGGCCGCTGATGTCATCCGCCGGCACCGGCTGCTCGATCAGGTCGAACGGTCCGCCTTCGGCTTCGAGCGCATGCATCACCGACAATGTCTGCTGCGCGTTCCAGCCCTGGTTGGCGTCGATGCGCAGGCTGGCCCGTCCGGCGACCGCGTTGCGGATGTCGCGCAGTCGGACGATGTCGTTTTCAGGGTCTTTGCCGACCTTTACCTTCAGCGCATTGAAGCCGCGCGTGATGGCTGCTTCGCAGTCGGCGATCATGATGGCAGTGTCATTGACGCTGATGGTCAGGTCAGTGTCCAGGCGGGGCGTGCCGCCGCCCAGAACTTGATATAGCGGCTTGCCGGCCCGTTGCGCGAAAAGGTCGTACAAGGCGATTTCGGCCGCCGCCTTGGCGCTGGTGTTCTTAGGCATGGCATTCTGCACGCGTACGCAGTTGCCCTCCAGATCCATGATGTCACGGCCGAGCAGGGCAGGGCCGATGGTTCCACGCAGCGCCTCCAGGATGCTTTCCAGGCTATCACCGGTAATGGCCACCGTCGGCGGCGCCTCGCCGAAGCCGACATGGCCGGTATCGGTTTCGACCCGAATGACGACATCTTCCATCGTTTCCACGGTCCGCAGGGCCGTTTTGAACGGCGTCCGCAGCGGGATGCGCAAAAGTCCGTACGTTATGCCGGTGATACGCATGTTCAGCGGTCCGTCGGCAGCAGGCGCTGCACGGCAGTGACGGCATCCGCGTACAGGCGCTCGGCGGAGAGCGCCATCGGCAGCAACGGGGTGACGGCTACGCCATTGGTCGGCAAGGCACGGAATGCGCCATCCAGTAAAAAGCCCGTCTTGTGGGAATCGTGAATCACCCAAGGGCCATTTTCATCCTGTCCGATGACCATCATCACATGGCCGGGGATGAACACCAGATCGCCGATCCGCAGCTGTTTCAGCTTTTCCATGCGCTGCGCGCGCACCAGTTCCGGGCCGAACGGAATCCGTTCGAAGGCCGTGCTGCGCTGCTGGTCGCCGGTGTTGCGGGGCAGCAGGATGTCCATCGAACGGTATACTTCGGACACGAAACCGCTGCAATCCCTGCCGTTGTAGTCGTGGCCCCAGCCGTAGCGCTCGCCGAGGAACTTGAAACCCTGCCGGATTACGGTGGCTTGACTGGCGGGCAACGGCGTTGACGCGCTATCGGCCGAGCGCGGCAGCAATGCCGGCTTGAAGTGCAACATGCCATTGTCGAGGCGAAGGGGAAGCTCAATGATCCAGGATCCCCAGGCCCCTTGGCCGTTGACCGGTTTTGACAGCGGCCAGTCGGTACGTATCGGGAAACTGCTGCCCATGTCCAAGACCTGTCCGGATACCTGCTTTGCGTACGGATGGAAAGCCGTTCGTACCTGGCTTCCGGTGATATAGCGGCGCGGCTGCCGGGTCGCATAGGCCATCACCCTGTCACGTGGGGCCCAACCGACGGCTTCTGCGCTGATCCAGGCGGCATAGTTCTCGGCCTGGACGAAATACCACTTTGTGTCGCGTGACTCATGCAGAATCGCCACGGGCGTGCCGGGGAACAGCGCCGACTCCTGTAAGCGGTCTATATCGATGCCGCCTTGTCGGTCGAATGCCCGTTGTTCTGTGGGGAATCGGCGAAGTGCCGTACGAACCACCACTATGCCGAACAAGGAATTATTGGAAGGTTCAATACGCTCGAGATCGAGATTTTCCATCCAGGCATCGATTTCGGCTTCGGAAACGGCGTCGTCAGCGTTCTTGAACAGCGGTGTTGTCGGCCGTTTGGACAGTGCCTCAATGCGTCTGCGGATGTCCGCGATGCCAAGACTGGCCGGCCAGGACGGCCAGTTCACCATGCTGGCTTCATTTCCAAGCAACGCCTCGTTGCGTGCCGTGATCGCCGCCGCATCCATCAAGGGCTTCTCGCCAAGCGGCGCACGCTTTAACCAATATCCGGCATCCAGCTTCGCCTCGGTCAGACCGAGGCGTGCCCAGTCGGATTCCGGCGGTTCATAGGCTGGCGAGTTAGCGGCGAATGCCAGCAGCAGGAGTCCAAGGGTATGACGCAGGGTGATACGCATCTCAGGCTCCCATTGACCGGAAAATTGACGCCAGGAGCAGTCCGCCGCCGGTGCCGAGCAGATAGCCGAGCATGGCCAGCAGAACACCAAGGGGGGCCAACACCGGCGCATAGGCGGCCGCCAGCAACGGAGCCGATGCAACGCCCCCGACGTTAGCGAGCGAGGCGATGCCGCAAAGCGCAAGGTCGAAACGGAACAGCCGTGCGGCAAGGATCATCAGGATTCCGTGCAGGCCGAGCACCAGGAAGCCGGCGAGGATGAACAGCGGGGCGCTGGTCAGGCCTGAGAACGTGGCGCCTGAGGCGAGGGCGGCTACCACTACCGCCAGCAGCGCGGAGGAAATAGGCATCGAGCCGGCGACCCGGCGCAGCGGCGTCAGCGATGCCGCCACACCGAATGCCGTGGCCAATAGCATGGTCCAGGAGCTTTGGCTCAGCACCTCCGATACCGGCATCAGCGCGGCAAGCGCGTTGGCGCCTTTGCCGACGAGCAGGCCCATGCCGAGCCATAGCAGGATGGTTCCGGTATCCAGTCCGGATGACGTTTTGATTTCCAAGGAAGGCGCCATCCGCTCAGCCAGTGCCGTTACGCCCATCCGGCTGTTGAAGCGTTTCTGCAAAGGAACGCTGGAGAACAGCACGAGCACCCAGACCGAATAGCACAGCGCATCCATCAGCAGGGCACTGGCGACGGCATCGGGTCCGGCCGCAAGCGCCTGCGACACCGCCACCAAGTTCGCGGAGCCGCCTATCCATCCGCCGCCGACCGAGGCCATGGTGACGTCGGCATCGGCGGGCAATACGCCGCGCAGGGCAGCGTATACGATAACCATCGCCAGCAGAATCGACGCCGTGGCGCACAGGAAGCCCAGCAGGATGCGCGGGCCGAGCGCAAGTATGGCCTTGATATCGCAGTTGACCAGCAACAGGAACATCAAAGCCGGCAGCAGCCATTGCAGAAGCAGTTTCCGGAAGCTTTCGATGGCTTCGTTGCCATGCCAGAGGCCGCCGACCGACAGTCCGGTCACCAGTAGATAGGTCAAAACAATGGGAGGCAGAACGGCGAATAGGCGCCAGGAGCGGCTTTTTTCAAGGAAAGGGAACAGGCCGGCGCAAAGCAGCAATACGGCGGCGTATGCCCATGGCGATTCAATCATCGTCGTTGTCCTTGCCGCTTCTTTTACGCATGCCTGACAGTATAATCAGATTTGGCGAGGCAACCGGTTGGCGCGGCATGAAAATGAATCTATTCGGCGCGATGGCGATTGCCGTTTCAGCCAGTGCCTGCGCATCCGCTCCTGCGGAGCCCAAGCCAACCCGTGTTCTGGTCGACGTCCGCGCATACGCCCCGGAAATTCAGCTCGATATCCGTTACGCCACTGACAACAATTTCACCGGCCGGCGCGTCAGCGGCTATCTCGCCGCGAAATGCCTGTTGCATCCCCCGGCGGCCCGGGCTTTGGCGAAAGTGGAGCAGGGCTTGAGGAGCAGGGGATACGCGCTGGTCATCTATGATTGTTACCGGCCGACCATCGCCGTGACTGATTTCATGCGATGGGCGGCTGATGGCACGGATACGTCAACGAAAAGCGCCTATTATCCCGAATTGGCCAAATCGCAGCTGGTCCCGGACTACATTGCAGAGAAATCCGGGCACAGCAAAGGCGCGACGGCCGACGTCGGCCTGTTGGATTGCCGGTCTGCGAAGTGCGCCCACGTCGACATGGGCACGCCATTCGATTATTTCGGCGTCAGGGCCAATACGGATCATCCTGACCTCACCGCCGCCCAGAAGGCCGCAAGAAAGCTTCTGCTCGCTGCCATGGCAGCGCAGGGCTTCGTGAATTATCCGCTTGAATGGTGGCATTACACCTGGAAGGCCGCGCCATTGCCGGAGGAAGCCTACAACTTCCCCATTGAGTGATCCAGGGCTTCGGATTCCACGATATGAAGTCCGGATTTCGGCCGCAATGCCGCCTCCAGCATGGCCTTGGCGACATTTTTGGTCGAAACCGGCCGATAACGTCTCGGAATCAATGCGTTGAGCCGCTTGCCGAGCCAAAGGCCGATTTCCTCGCCGTATCGGCGCTCAGGTCGTGGTCCGCCGTTCAATAACGATGGACGGATGAACGTCAGTGATTTGAATTCCAGTTTAACCAGAGCCTGTTCGATATCACCTTTCACCTTCAGGTAGAAATTACCGGAGCTGGCATCGGCACCCAGCGACGAGTTCAGGACAAATGTCCTGCAACCCGCAGCGACTGCCTGTTTTGCGGCTGACAGCACATAGTCGTGATCTACCGTCCTGAACGC
>DATMWF010000060.1:0-5684 GCA_035562675.1 Arenimonas sp.
CTGCGGAAAACAGGCCTGGCTAAAGCCGACAAGAAATCCGACCGCGTCACCGCGGAAGGCCGCATCGGCATGGCCAGCAGCGGCGGCAAAGCCGTGCTGGTCGAAGTGAACTCGGAAACCGATTTCGTCGCCAAGGACGAAAACTTCCTGAACTTCGTCAACGGCGTCGCCGAAGCCGCCTTGGCTTCCGGCGTCGACGACGTCGATGCGCTGAAGTCGGTCGCCATGAACGGCGGCACCGTGGAAGAAGCGCGCGCCGCCCTGATCGCCAAAGTCGGCGAGAACGTGCAGGTCCGCCGGCTGGTGAAGATCGATTCCAGCAACAACGTGGCGGCCTACATCCACGGCGGCCGCATCGGCGTGCTGGTCGATCTGGCCGGCGGCGACATGGAGCTGGCACGCGGCATCGCCATGCACGTCGCCGCGATGAATCCCCCGTACAACAAGGCCGCCGACGTGCCGGCTGAGTTCGTGGCGAAGGAAAAAGAGATCGAACTGGCCAAAATGCCGGAAAAAGACAAAAACAAGCCTGCCGACATCCTGGAAAAGATCGTCAGCGGCAAAATCAACAAAATCGTCAACGAAGTCACCCTGTACGGCCAGCCGTACGTGCTGAACTCCGACCTGAGCGTGGAAGCGGCCGTCAAAGCCGTTGGCGCCGATGTGGTCGGATTCAAGCGCCTGGTGGTCGGCGAAGGCATCGAGAAGGTGGTCGAAGACTACGCCGCCGAAGTGATGAAACAGGCCGGTTTGGCATAATGCATTGAAAGCCACCTTCGGGTGGCTTTTTTTTCGTCTGGCCGGACATCCTCCGGCAAATCCGCAACCATCCGCAAGAGTGGCTTCCATGTCAAAAATCAGCCTCCTCGATTACCAGACCACACCGCACGAGGCGTATGAAGTCGACGCCGCCAAAATGCGCGGTGGCAGCCCCAAGCAGGTCCTCAGCAACCACTTCAGCGACGCCTCCGGCCAGTTTCACGTCGGATTCTGGGAAGCCGAGGCCGGCGAGTGGAACGTGAACTACACCGAATTCGAATACTGTGAAATCCTTGAAGGCCGGATCCGCATGGTCAGCGACGGCGGCGACGTGCGGACCGTAAGCAAGGGCGACCGGTTCATCATCGAAGCCGGCTACAAAGGCGTCTGGCAGGTGCTCGAATACGCGAAAAAAGTCTATGTGATCTTCGAACCGAAGCAAAGCTGAAAAATGCGCGGGAGAAATGCCCGCGTTTACGATAGAATGAACCCGTTTATGCCGACCTGGAGCCAGTTATGCCCGCCTTGAAATACCGCCGCATCCTGTTGAAACTTTCCGGTGAGGCATTGATGGGCAACGGGGATTACGGCATCGATCCGGCCATCATCACCGGACTGGCCAAGGAAATCATCGAGGCCCAGAAGGCCGGCGCCGAAATCGGCGTGGTCATCGGCGGCGGCAACATCTTCCGGGGCGCCGGCCTTGCCGCCAGCGGCATGGACCGCGTGACCGGCGACCACATGGGCATGCTGGCCACAGTCATCAACGCCTTGGCGATGCAGGACGCTCTGGAAAAGCAAGGCGCCTATGCGCGGGTGATGAGCGCCATCAAGATCAACCAGATCTGTGAAGACTACATCCGCCGTCGCGCGGTTCGCCATCTCGAAAAAGGCCGTATCGCCATTTTCGCCGCCGGCACCGGCAATCCGTTCTTCACCACCGATTCCGCCGCCGCACTGCGCGCCACCGAGATCAACGCCGAACTGCTGCTCAAGGCCACCAAGGTCGACGGCATTTACGATGCCGATCCGAAAAAGAACCCTGACGCCAAGCGCTTCGACGTGCTGACCTATGACGAAGTCCTCAAGCGCAACCTGCAGGTCATGGACACCGCCGCTTTCGCCCTGTGCCGGGACAACGACGTCCCGCTGCGCATCTATGACATGAGCCGTGAAGGCGCCCTGATGCGCATCCTGCAGGGCGAGGATATCGGAACCTTAGTCACCCGCTGACCATGTCCGGCCACGCGCACCACCACGGGCAAGGCCATAGCCATACGCAGCACGTGTTTGCATGGGCCATGTGGATCAATCTGTCGTATTCGGCGCTGGAAGCCGGTTTCGGCATCTACAGCAACTCCCTGGCGCTGATTTCCGATGCCCTGCATAACCTCGGCGATGCCGCCGGCCTTGCCTTGGCCTGGCTGGCCGCCTGGATGGCCAGCCGTGCGCCGACCGAGAGACATACCTTCGGCTGGCGCCGCGCCACGTTGATGTCGCCGCTCGCCAACGCGCTGCTGCTGGTGGGATTCTCGGGCGCCCTGCTTTGGGAATCCTTCAGCCGCCTTCAGCAGCCGCCCGCGGTTCCCGGCCTCACCGTGATGTGGGTCGCCGGCCTGGGCATTGCGGTCAATCTGGGCACCGCCGCCCTGTTCCACCGGGGACAGCACACCGACCTGAACAAGCGCGGCGCCTACCTGCATCTGCTCGCCGACGCCGCAGTCTCGTTGGCGGCGGTCATCGCCGGCCTTGGCATTTGGCTGCTGGGCTGGAACTGGCTTGACCCGGTGTCCGGCATGCTGGTTGCCGTGGTGGTCGGATTCAGCAGCTGGGGGCTGCTGAAAAACAGCACGATGCAGGTGATGGATGCCGTGCCCGAGAGTCTGGAAAAGCGCGATGTCGAAGCGTATCTGCTGACTCTGCCTGAGGTATCCGCCGTGCACCATGTGCACATCTGGTCGCTGGGCGCCGAGGAAATCGCCCTGACCGCCCACATCGTGCGCACAACCGCCGTGGGACATGATGCGTTCATCGACCTGACCGGTAAAGCACTGCTGCAGCGCTTCGGCATCAACCATGCCACCCTGCAGGTCGAACTGGGCCATTCCTGCGAACATGACCAGCACGATCACGCCCCGCATTTCTGAGTTTTTTCAGTATTTTTAAGCCTTTACAGCCAACTCGGTTTATAATTGAGGCTTGTTTTGGGACAGGGATTCAAACATGCTCAACGAAATCAAAAAAGACGCCCAGACGCGCATGGCCAAAAGCACCGATGCATTGAAACAGGAGCTGTCGACATTGCGCACCGGACGCGCCAGCACCGGCCTGGTCGATAACCTGAAAGTGAATTACTACGGGTCGGACATGCCCTTGAACCAGGTCGCCACGGTCACCGTCTCGGACGCGCGCTCGATCACCATCACCCCTTGGGAAAAAGCGATGGTCGGCCCTGTGGAAAAAGCCATTCTGGCGTCCAACCTCGGTTTCACACCGAACACCCTGGGCCAGATCATCCGCATCAACCTGCCGCCGCTGACCGAAGAGCGCCGCAAGGACCTGATCAAGCATGTCTACGCCGAAGCCGAAAATGCCAAGATTTCCGTACGCAACATCCGTCGTGACGCGATTTCCGGCGTGAAGGACCTGCTCAAGGACAAAACCATCTCCGAAGACGATGCCCGCCGCTCCGAGGATGAAATCCAGAAAATCACCGACAAGGCCGTCAAAGACATCGACGACATCGCCAAAGCCAAAGAACAGGAACTGCTGGCCGTCTGAGCCGCATCCCATGAGTATGGCCCCGCCGCGCCTGCCACAGCACATAGCCATCATCATGGACGGCAATGGCCGCTGGGCTGAACAGCGCCACAGCATGCGCAGCGTCGGCCATCGCGCCGGCGCGAAGGCCGTGCAGCTGAGCATCGAGTTCTGCCTGCAGCAAGGCATCGCGGCGCTGACCCTGTTTGCCTTTTCCAGTGAAAACTGGAAACGCCCGGAAGAGGAAGTCAGCACCCTGATGAAGCTGTTCCTGCGTATGCTGGGTTCCGAAATCGAAGAGCTGCACCGTCAGGGCGTGCGCATCCGGTTCATCGGCCAACGCAGCGACTTCTCGGAGGAAATCCAGAAAAAAATGCTCTGGGCCGAGCAGCTGACTGCCGGCAATGGCAAGCTTTTCCTGAATATCGCCGGCAGTTACGGCGGCCGCTGGGATATCGTCAACGCCTGCCGGCAACTGATCGCGCAGGCCGGCGACAGCGGCCTGAAGCCGGACCAGGTGACGGAACAGTCACTGGGACATTTCATGGCATTGTCCGACCAACCGGAACCCGACCTGCTGATCCGCACCGGCGGAGACTGCCGCGTCAGCAACTTCCTGCTGTGGCAGATGGCCTACACCGAGTTCTGGTTCACGCCGGTGCTTTGGCCCGATGTGGACCGGAATGTCCTGCTGCAGGCCATTCAGGATTTCGGCAGCCGCGAACGCCGGTTCGGGTTGATCAGCGCGCAAATCCAAGGAACCGCTTGATGAGCCACCAAACCCGCATCCGCTCCGCGCTTTGGATGATTCCGATCGCCGTCGCGGCGATCCTGTACCTGCCAAGCCCTTATCTCGGCGCGCTGATGGCCATGCTGCTGCTGGCGGGTCTGTATGAATGGGCGAACCTTGCCAATGTAGCCGGTAAAACGCAGAAGCTGGCCTATCTGCTTGTCAACGCGGCGATCATCACACTGATCGCCTGGTTCGATGACGCCGATCACATGGCATTGAAGCTGACCACCCTGGCCGGCGGTGTGTTCTGGCTGTTCAGCGGACTCTGGCTTTGGCGCTTCAATTTCGCCAGGGAAAACAATCCACAGAACAACGCCGTGAAACTCCTAGCCGGCACCTTGGCCTGCATACCCGCCTGGACGGCATTGGTCTGGCTGCACGGCGAGCCGCAGGGGCCGGCGTGGACGTTGGCCGCCATCGGCCTGATCGCGGCAGCCGACAGCGGCGCCTACCTGTTCGGAGTCAACTTCGGCAAGCATAAACTGGCGCCGAACATCAGTCCGGGAAAAAGCTGGGAAGGCTTCTGGGGCGGCCTGGCCTGCACCACGTTGTTGGCCGTCGCATGCATGTTCTTCTTCGATGGCGCGAACCATACCATTCCGGCCTTCGCGTTGCTGGGCGCGGTCACCGGCGTCTTTTCGGTGGTCGGCGACCTGTTCGAAAGTCTGATGAAACGGCATGCGCAGATCAAGGATTCGAGCTCCCTGATTCCGGGACATGGCGGTCTGCTGGACCGTCTGGACAGCATCGTATCTGGTCTGGTGATGTTCGCCCTGCTTAAATTCTGGCTGGGACTATGAGGAGCATCTGCCTGCTCGGCGCGACCGGCTCCATCGGTCAATCGGCTTTGGATATCGTCGAACGGCATCCGGAACGCTTCCGGGTCTCCGCGCTTTCAGCGCACAGCCAAGTCGATAAACTGATCGAACTCTGCGTCAAGCACCGACCGCAATACGCCTGCATCGCGCTGCAAGCGTTGTTGCCGGAACTCGCCGCCGGACTGCGCAAGGCCGGACTGGCCACTGAGGCCGTGGCCGGCTTTCCGGCCCTGGATCAGCTCGCCGCAGATGCCGGCAGCGACACCGTGATCGCCGCCATCGTCGGTGCCGCCGGCGTGGCTTCCACGCTCAGCGCCATCCGGGCGGGCAAACGCGTGCTGTTGGCGAATAAGGAATCGGTCGTTCTGGCCGGCCGTATCCTGATGGATCTGGTGCGTGAATCCGGCGCGGAACTTTTTCCGGTCGACAGCGAGCATAACGCGATCTACCAGTGCCTGCCGAAGGACGGTGACCTCAACGGCGTCCGACGGCTGATCCTGACCGCTTCCGGCGGGCCTTTTCTGGGCAAAACCCGGAGCGAACTGCGGCACATC
>DATMWF010000061.1:0-16090 GCA_035562675.1 Arenimonas sp.
TCCACCGACCTGAAGGGCAAGTATTTCGGCACGGTCGGCGCAGTGGCGCTGGATAAATCCGGCCATGTCGCGGCCGCCACCTCCACCGGCGGCATGACCAACAAGCGCTGGAGCCGCATCGGCGATTCGCCGATCATCGGCGCCGGCACCTACGCCAACGAACAATGCGGCGTGTCCGGCACCGGCTGGGGAGAATTCTTCATCCGCGCCGCAGTGGCCCACGATATCTGCGCACGGGTCAAATACCGCGGCGATTCCATCTCGGCCGCTGCCGAGGAAGTGCTGATGAACGTCGTGCCGAAAATGGGCGGCGACGGCGGCGCCATCGCCCTCGACAGAGACGGCAATATTTCCATGCCGTTCAACACCGAGGGCATGTACCGCGGCTGGATCAAGCCGGACGGCAGCCGGGGCGTGGCGATTTTTAAAGACTGACGATCTGTTTGCGGTGAATAATCCGCTAAATCACCGCAAGTAATGCGGAGAATAACCCCGCCAATCTCCGCACATTCTGCGGTGAATGCACGTTTACTTGCAAATCCCCGAAGCCGGCGGCCGATGCGCGGCCGATGCGCGGCCGATGCGCGGCCGATGCGATGAGTAGTCTGTGGTTGGGGTAGCTAGTCAGTTTGACTGCAATAGTTGTGTAAAATGTCTTGCGGAAATGTATTTTGTCTAGGTTATGTTGGTCGTTGTTTGCAGTGGCGATTATTAATCAAAGGATTATTTGATGGCATTTGACGAGCGCGATTATATGAAGAATCGGCACAATGACCCAAACTATAATCCTAAAGAGTTCCGCGGCAGTAAAGAGCGATATATGAAAGGCTCTTGGCAGGCCGAGTCTAAAAAATACAAGGCCGCAAGAAAATATAATAATGGTGAAATCACCTGGCAAACAGAAGCATTTGGCATTCCGCTGAGTAAGTTAGCCATGTGGATTGTTCTCACGGCAACTAGTTTGGTTCTATTCAATAATGGTTTTTTTGATCGTTTTTTAGCCAAGATAAGACCTAGTTCGACTTATGCACAACAGGGCTATCCACCAGCCCCAGTAAATTTCAATCCTCAGCCTGTGCCTACTAAAGCACCGTTAAATCAGCAGTCTGAAATTTCCGCTCCATCAATAACAAATACCGGGGCCTATTCAGTTCCAAGGTCGGGTAATGGGCATTTCTATGTGCCTGGATCGGTAAATAAGTCGCCGGCTGTTTTTTTGGTTGATACCGGTGCATCAATGACCGTTATTTCCAGCAGTTTGGCTGTTCGGGCAGGAATTACCCAATGCACTAAGCGGGAGTTTATGACAGCGATGGGTATTGATCGTGATGCCTGTGTTGCAAAGGTGGCTAGGCTGGAGTTCGGCACATTCTATATGCTGAATACTGAAGTTGGCATCAGCAAGAATTTAACGGGTGAAGCGTTGCTCGGCATGAGCGCCTTAAAAAATTTAAGGATGATACAAATCGGCGATAAGCTTTTGCTGGAAAATCCGAATTGATTGGATAGGGTTGGGGTAGCTTGCGAACCCACAACAAAACGATTATGCCAAGCCGCATCCACAACAAACCCCATGAAAATCCACTTATACTGGATCATCATTCGGAGGCATCATGAGCGACATCCTGATCGGTAAAGGCGAGATTCAAGTTTCCCTGTTGGCAAAATACGGCAACCGCCACGGCTTGGTGGCCGGCGCCACAGGGACCGGAAAATCGGTATCGTTGATGGTGCTTGCAGAAGGCTTCTCGCGCATGGGCGTGCCGGTGTTCATGGCCGACGTCAAAGGCGACGTCAGCGGATTGGCGGTCACCGGGGTCAGCAATGAAAAAATCCAGGCGCGGGTCGAGCAGATCGGCATCAGTGATTATTCCAATGAAGCCAGTCCGGTGACCTTCTGGGACCTGTATGGCAAGAAAGGGCATCCGATCCGCACCACGGTGTCCGAATTCGGCCCGAACCTGTTTTCCCGGGTGTTGGAGCTGAACGATACCCAGTCCGGCGTACTCGATATCACCTTTAAAGTGGCTGACGACAAAGGCCTTCTGCTGCTGGATCTGGAAGATCTGCGTGCCATGCTCAATCATGTGGTGGAAAACAAGGCGGCCATCTCCAGCCAATACGGATTGGTTTCGCCCGCTTCGGTGGCGGCAATTCAACGTGCTTTGCTGCGTTTGGAGCAGGAAGGCGGCGAGCATTTCTTCGGTGAACCGGCGGTGCAGCTCTCGGATATCATGCGCCAGGACGCCAGTGGCCGCGGCGTGGTCAACCTGCTAACAGCCGATCAGCTTATCCTGAAGCCGCGCCTGTATTCCAGCTTCCTGCTCTGGCTGCTGTCGGAGCTGTTCGAAACCCTGCCGGAAGTCGGCGATCTGGACAAACCGAAGCTGGTGTTCTTCTTCGATGAGGCGCACCTGCTGTTCGACGACATCCAGCCCGCGCTGCTGCAACGCGTCGAGCAGGTGGTCCGTTTGATCCGCTCGAAAGGCGTGGGCGTTTACTTCTGTTCGCAGAATCCCGATGACATTCCCGACAACGTGCTCGGCCAGCTCGGCAACCGTATCCAGCACGCCCTGCGCGCCTATACGCCGCGGGACCAGAAAGCGGTGCGCACCGCGGCCGAAACCTTCGTGCAGAACCCGAAAATCGATGTCGCCAAAGTCATTTCCGAACTGGCGGTCGGCGAGGCACTGGTGTCCACCCTGCAGGACAAGGGCATCCCGATGCCGGTCGAGCGCGCCTTGATCTGTCCGCCACGTTGCCGGATGGGCGCCATTACCGACCAGGAACGCCAGGCGATCTTGGCGCAAAGCCTGTTGGGCGTGAAGTACAACGCCGAGATCAACCGCGAATCGGCTTACGAGATGCTGAACAAACGCGCCCAGGCAGCTCAACATGAAGCCGATGAGCTGCGTTCGACTGCGGAACAGGCTGAAAAATCAGAGAAAGCGCAAGCAGCGGAAAAGGAAGAGCCAGGCTTCCTGAAAGAACTGCTGTTCGGCAATGGGCGCCGGCAAGGGGTGATTGAAACCGAGGCCAAATACCAGGCGCGTAAATTCATGCGGGGTATATTGGGCGGTTTAATGGGCAGGCGTCGCTGAACAGACTGCAGCGCATTCTGCAGGTAACAGCGCTTTGTGGCAAAATAGGTGCTTGATTTTGCCATGTCGAGCCCATGTATGTTGATTTTCGAACGATTCCGGTCAGTCCCTGCCATGCAGGTGCAGGGCGGTCGTCTGGATGATCCGAACGCGGCCGGAAATGTCGATCTGCCGTACCGTCCGTGAGGCCTGCCCTGCGTAATGGCCGATAGCACCGACAGCAATGCGCCCCGCACGCCGTTCCGTGCCTGGCAGGCTTTCCAGTGGTCGATGAAAGGGCTGAAGGCCACATGGCGGCTTGAGTCCTCCTTCCGGCTTGAGGTCTATTTATTCGCGGCGCTCATTCCGGTTGGGCTTTACGCCGGGTCGACGCCGGTCGAAAAGTTTCTGCTGGTATCGGTTTTGATGCTTATCCTGATCGTCGAGGTGCTCAATTCCGCCATCGAAGCCGTGGTCGACCGCTGGGGCGGTGAAATGCATGAACTCGCCGGCAGGGCCAAAGACATGGGCTCCGCCGCGGTATTTTTAGCCGATATCAACGCCATAATCTGCTGGGTGTTGATTTTTTGGCCTGTTTTAACCAAGGAAACATGATGGATTGGATTTTTAACGGTGAGATCTGGGTGGCGCTGGCGACATTGGCTACCTTGGAAATCGTGCTGGGCATCGATAACCTGGTGTTCATTTCCATTGCCGTCAGCAAGCTGCCGCCGCACCAGCGGCCGGCCGCCCGCAAGTTCGGCCTGATGCTGGCCTGCGTCACCCGCATCATGCTATTGGTGTCGCTGGCGTTCCTGGCGCGCATGCAGTTCAACCTGTTCTCGCTGTTCGGGCAGAACTTCTCGATCCGCGACCTGGTGCTGATCGGCGGCGGGCTGTTCCTGATGGTAAAAGGCACCCTGGAAATCCACGATGCGGTCGAGGGCCGGGGTGATGAGGAAGACATCGACACCAAACCGTCCGCCGTGTTCGGCTACGTCATCGCGCAGATCGCCGTCATCGACATCGTGTTCTCGCTCGACTCGGTGATTACCGCGGTCGGCATGGTCAACAACGTACCGGTCATGATCGCCGCGATCATCATCGCCGTCGGCGTGATGATCTTCGCCTCCAATCCGATCGGCGATTTCATCGAAAAGCACCCGACCGTCAAGATGCTGGCGCTGGCGTTCATCATCCTGGTCGGCGTCGCGCTGGTCGCCGACGGTTTCGAAGTCCATATCGAACGCAGCCTGCTGTATTTCGCCATGGCGTTCTCGGCCGGCGTCGAGTCGCTGAACATTTTGGCCAAGAAACGCGCAAAGAATTGATTTTACGGTAGCATAAGCGCATTCAACCCTTCGGAGGTGTTCCATGCGCTTACGTTACCTCGCTGTACTCGCCTTGCTTGCCGGCCTGCTTTCGGGCTGCGGTTACAACACCATCCAGAAACAGGATGAAGAGGTCAAAGGCCAGTGGTCCGAGGTCTTGAACCAGTACCAGCGCCGCGCCGATCTGGTGCCGAATCTGGTGGCCACGGTCAAGGGTTTCGCCGCCCAGGAGGAACGCGTGCTGGTGGAAGTCACCAATGCACGCGCCAGCGTCGGCAAGATCAACATCACTGCAGAACAGGCCGCCGATCCGGAAGCCCTGAAAAAATTCCAGGCCGCCCAAGGCGAGCTGTCGGGCGCGCTTTCGCGCCTGCTGGTGGTGACGGAGAATTATCCGGAGCTCAAATCCAACGAAAACTTCCGCGATCTGCAGGTCCAGCTGGAAGGCACCGAGAACCGCGTCACCGTGGCCCGCAACCGCTACATCCAGTCGGTGAAGGAATACAACACCACCATCCGGCAGTTTCCGGTCAACCTCACCGCGATGGTATTCGGCTACAAGCCCAAGGCCAATTTCTCGGTCGAGAACGAAGCGCAGATTTCCAAGGCGCCGACTGTTGAATTCGCCCCAGTCGAGCCGGCTCCCGTCAAACCCTGATGCTGCTGCGTTTCGCGCTGGCCTGTGCATTGTGCTGGTCTGGGTCCGTTTGGGCCCAGACCGCCGTTGCGCCGTTACCTGCCGAAGCGCCTAAGCTGATCCAGCACGTCACCGACCTGACCGGCACATTGACGCCGGGACAGACTGCGGAGCTGGAGGCGCGGCTGACCGATCTTGAAAAACGCAAGGGCAGCCAGGTCGCCGTGTATATGGTGTCAGCGCTCGGCGACCAGTCGCTTGAGGATTATTCGCTGGCCATCGCGGAAAAGAACAAACTGGGCCGCGCCAAGACCGATGACGGTGTGCTGCTGTTCATCGCCAAGGACGACCGCAAAGTGCGTATTGAAGTCGGTTATGGGCTCGAGGGCGCCATACCTGACGCCAAGGCCGGCCGCATCATCCGTGAGTATATCGCGCCGAATTTCCGCAAGGGCGACTATAACCAGGGCATCGTCGATGCCGTCGGCGCCATCAGCCTGTTGATTGAAGGCGAGGAATTGCCGGCGCCGCTGCACGATGAGCAGCGCCAGGATGCGCCCCTTGGCCTGTTCGCGCTTTTCATCGGCGTATTCGTGGGGCTGTTTGCGGCCGGCACGCGCTTAAAACCGGTTTTCCTGCGCCGCGCAGGCGCCGGACTGATTGCGGCCGGACTGGCGTTTGCGCTGGTAGGCGCCATCAGCTCGGTGGCGATGGCGGCATTGGTCGCGTTCTTCATCGCGAGTTCCGGTCCAGGCCGCTTCAGCTCCGGCGGCGGTGGCTGGGGATCGTTTCCCGGTGGCGGCTCAGGTTGGGGCGGCGGTTCCGGCGGCGGCGGATGGTCGGGCGGCGGTGGTGGTTTTGGTGGCGGCGGCGCCTCGGGAGGATGGTGATGTGGCGGCGAATCTGGCTTAACCTGTTTGGCGGATGGTTCCAGCTCGGCCGCTGGTTCCCCAAGGCGAAGATGAAGTTCATCCGTGACGTCATCTCTGAAGGCGAGCGCCGTCATGCCGGTGAACTGTGCTTCGCGGTGGAGGCCCGCTACAGCCTGATGGCCCTGCTCAACGGCATCCATTCCCGGCAGCGTGCCGAACAGATTTTTTCAGCCTTGCGGGTCTGGGATACGGCTGAGAACAGCGGCGTTCTGGTCTATCTGCAGGTCGCCGAACACCGCATCGAGATCGTCGCGGACCGTGGCATCGCGGCCAAGGTGCCCGAGGCCCTGTGGTCGGAGCTTTGCGCCGAATTCGCCGGAAACATGCAACGTATGGATCCCGACCAGGCCGTGCTGGACTGTCTGTCCAAAATCAACAGTCTGCTGATCTCGCATTTCCCGGCTGATGCCGATAATCCGCAGGAACTCTCGGATGAGCCGGTCATTCTATAAACAAAGGGGTTCTGCGGCACCGGCAATTCAGGCACAATAGTCGCTGACGTTCCGGAACGCTTTTTATGACTGTCCTGCATGATATCAATCCCGTTGCCTTGCCTCTGCCGTTCTGGCCGCATGGCATCCATTGGTACGGCATCATGTACCTGCTCGGGTTCGCCGTGGCGTATTTCCTGGGACGCAGCAGGATCAGGCAGGGCCGCTTGGCCGGGGTCAGCGAGGAGCGTTTCAGCGACCTGCTGTTCAACGGCATGCTCGGTGTGGTCATCGGCGGCCGCGTCGGCTATGTGCTGTTCTATGCCTGGGATGCATTCATCGCCAATCCGCTGTTCCTGTTCAAGATCAATGAAGGCGGCATGAGTTTCCATGGCGGCCTTCTCGGGGTGATGGCGGCCGTGGCGATCTGGTCTTACCAGAACAAGAAACATGTCTTTGATACCTTGGACTTCATCGCGCCGCTGGTGCCGGCCGGGCTTGGTTTCGGGCGCATCGGCAATTACATCGGCGGCGAGTTGTGGGGCCGCTTGACCGGCAAGGACTGGGGTGTGGTGTTCCCGAACGCGCTGCCGGCCGAGCTGGCCGCCAAGCCGATCGAGCAATTGCACGCCCTCAACGACGCCGGCCTGCTGACCGCTTACGCGCGCTATCCCTCGCAGTTGGCGCAGGCGCTGCTGGAAGGCCTGGCGATGTTCCTCATCCTGTACATTTACTCCCGCAAACCCCGTCCGCGCTACGCGGTATCCGGGCTGTTCGCGCTGAGCTACGGCGTTTTCCGGTTTGTGATCGAATTCATCCGTGAGCCCGACCGCGACATCGGCTTCATCGCCTGGAATTGGCTGACCATGGGGCAGTTGCTGTCCCTGCCGCTCATCCTGGTCGGCGTGGCGCTGCTGATGCTGTCGCGCCGGCAGAAACCCGCTTAAGGACCTGTTGTGAAAGCGTACCTGGACTTCCTTCAACATGTCATGGCCAACGGCCAGGACAAAGCCGACCGCACCGGCACCGGCACACGGTCGGTATTCGGTTATCAGATGCGATTCAACCTGGCGGACGGCTTTCCCCTGGTGACCACCAAGAAGCTGCATCTGCGTTCCATCATCCACGAGCTGCTGTGGTTCCTGAAGGGCGATACCAACATCGCCTACCTGAAGGAGAACCGCGTCAGCATCTGGGACGAGTGGGCCGATGCCAACGGCGACCTGGGGCCGGTTTACGGCAAGCAGTGGCGCTCCTGGCAGGCTCCCGACGGGCAAGTCATCGACCAGATCGCCTGGCTGGTGGATGAGATAAAACGCAATCCGGATTCACGGCGCTTGATCGTCAGCGCATGGAATGTCGGCGAGCTCAAGGACATGGCGCTGATGCCCTGCCACTGCCTGTTCCAGTTTTACGTGGCGGACGGAAAACTCAGCTGCCAGCTGTACCAACGCTCGGCGGATATTTTCCTCGGTGTGCCGTTCAATATCGCCAGCTACGCCCTGCTGACGCACATGATCGCGCAGGTCTGCGATCTGCAGGTCGGCGACTTCGTGCACACTTTCGGCGACGCGCACATATACAGCAACCACTTCGAGCAGACGCAGGAGCAATTGCGCCGGACGCCGGGCCACCTGCCGACGCTGAAGCTCAATCCGGCGGTCCGGGACCTGTTCGCGTTCACCTTCGATGATATCGAAATCATCGGCTATGAACCGCAGGCGGCCATCAAGGCGCCGGTGGCGGTATGAAGCGCATCACCCTGGTCGCGGCGTTGGATGACAACCGCGCCATCGGCTTCGATAACCGCATGCCCTGGCACCTTCCGGACGACTTGAAGCGCTTCAAGGCGCTGACCAGCGGCAAGACGGTGTTGATGGGCCGGAAAACCGCGGAATCGCTGGGGCGCGCCCTGCCGAACCGGCAGAATCTGGTGCTGACCCGCTCGGGACAGGTTCCGTTCGCCGGCATGCAGGCCGTCGCCACCTGGCAGCAGGCGGTCGATGCGGCCGAGTCCGATGAGTTGATGGTGATCGGTGGCGGGGAAATCTACGCCATGGCCCTGCCGATGGCGGATTGCCTGCATTTGACCCTGGTGGATACCCGCTTGGCGCAGGCGGATGCCTATTTTCCGGCCTTCGATCCGCAGCAATGGCAGATAACGCACGAGGAAGCGCATGTGGCCGATGAACGCCATGCCTTCGCGTTCCGTTTCATCGACTGCCTACGCCAGACGCGTTAGTGTTTATTGAATCCGTCGTCGCGGCCCGGCACCTGATGGATGCGCAGTTGCGGACCGAGTTCCAACGCAGTCAGGCTACCGCCCCAGACCGCGCCGGTATCGATGGCATAGACGCCCAGGCCCATGAACAGGCCCAAGGTCGACCAGTGCCCGCAGACGATGGGCAGCTCGCGTTCGGCATGACCCGGCACGGAAAACCAGGGATAAAAACCGGCCTGCTGGGTGCCCGGCTTGCCTTTTTCCTCGAAGCCGATACGGCCGTTCGGCGTGCAGTAGCGCATGCGCGTGAAGATATTGACGATGGCCCGGAAGCGGTCGTTGCCGCTTAGTTTGGGCGTCCAGTTGGGCTGGTTTCCGTACATGCTTTTCAGGTAGCGCGCCGCCTGGTCGCTTTGCAGGATGTCCTCGATTTCCTGCGCGCGGGCGCGGGCCATCTTCAATGTCCACTTCGGCGACAGGCCGGCATGCACCATCGCGAAACCCAGGTCGTAATCGGCATGGAAAAGCTTTTGACGCTTGAGCCAGTCGATCAGCTCGTCGCGTTCGGGTGAGAAAAGCACCCGGTGCAGGTCCTGATTGACCTTATGCTGGTCCGCTTCGCTTCTATGGGCGATGGCCAGCAGGGACATGTCGTGATTGCCGAGCACGACGGTGCACCGTTCGCGCAGTGAGTGGACGAGCTTCAGTGTTTCCAGCGATTGGCCGCCGCGGTTTACCAGATCTCCGCAGAACCACAGGTGGTCCTTGCTCGGGTCGAATTTTACGTGGTCAAGCAGACGCGCAAGCACGTCGTAACAGCCCTGCAAATCACCAATGGCATAGGTTGTCATTGAGTGGGTGATCCAAATTTTTAGTCAGGGCTATTATAGCCTGTGGCCCGGCATGGGTGCTGAATGCCGTTCAGCCGGCTTTCGGCTGACCGGCGAGGTAGTTGGACAGTTCGATGAACTTGCCGACCGGCAGCTGTTCCGCCCGCAGCTCCGGCTTGATGCCGACGGCCTGCAGCTGTTCGCTGGTGCATTGCCTGCTTAAGGCGTTGCGAAGCGTTTTCCGCCGCTGCGAGAAGGCATCGCGGACCACCGCTTCGAACAGCGCCTTGTCTTCGATGCCGATTTCAGAAGACTGTTTCGGTATCAGCCGGACCACCGAGGAGTCCACCTTCGGCGGCGGATTGAAACTGTGCGGCGCGACGTCGAACAGCGGGATGACATGGCAGACCGACTGCAGCATGACGCTGAGGCGCCCGTAGACCTTGCTGCCCGGCCCGGAGGCCATGCGGTCGACGACCTCTTTCTGCAGCATGAAATGCATATCTTCGACATGTCCGCAGTGTTCCAGGACATGGAAGAGGATCGGGGTCGAGATGTTGTAGGGCAGGTTGCCGACCAGGCGGATCTTGCCTTCGCCGGCCAATTTGTCGAAATCGACTTTCAGGACGTCCTTGTGCACGATGGTCAGTTCGCCAAGGGGGTGGGCGGCCTCACTCAACGGCGTGATCAGGTCACGGTCGAACTCGATGACGGTGAGCCGGCCATGGCGTTTCAACAGCGGGAAAGTGATGGCGCCCTGGCCGGGGCCGATTTCAACCAGCAAATCGCCCGGTTTGGGGTCCACCGAGTGCACAATGTGCTCGATCACGCTTTTATCGGTCAGGAAATGCTGGCCGAGGTTTTTCTTGGGTGGCGCTTTGAAGTGGCTCATGCGGCCTTGCCTGCGGCAGCCAACGTCCGGCATAGGCGGACAGCCTGCCATAAACTCCCGTCACTGGCGATGCCTTTGCCGGCCAGTTCCAGGGCCGTGCCGTGGTCAACGGCCACGCGCGGGTAGGGAAGGCCCAAGGTGATGTTGACCGCCTGGTCGAAACCGGCGAACTTCAGCACCGGCAAGCCCTGGTCGTGGTACATCGCCAATACGGCGTCGAGTCGGTCCAGGCGCTCGGGGATGAATGCCGTGTCCGCCGGCAGCGGGCCTTCCAACAGGAAACCCTGGGTACGCAGTTTTTCCAGCACAGGTATGATCACATCAATCTCCTCCGAGCCCAGAATGCCCTGCTCGCCGGCATGCGGATTCAGGCCCAATACGCCGATGCGCGGCGCAGCGATGGCAAAATCCCTTCGCAAAGCGGCATCGGTGATCCGCAGGGTCAGTTCGAGTGATTCAGCGCTGATGGCGTCCGGCACTTCGCGCAGCGGCAGATGGGTGGTGGCCAGCGCGACGCGCATGGCCGGGTTGGCGAGCATCATCACCACCGGTGTCCGCGCCTGTTCGGCCAGCAGTTCGGTGGTGCCTGTATAAGGAATTCCGGCTGCATTGACCGCCGCTTTATGCACAGGCCCGGTCACCATGCCGTCAAACCTTCCGCTCATGCAGCCTTCGCCGGCCGCCATGAGCGCCGCGATGACCTGCGCTGAATTGGCGGGTTCCGTCTGTCCGAAGATCACGGGCCGGGGATTGTTGAACGGAATGACGGCCAGTTCGCCGGGACCGCATGGCAGCCCGAAGTCCTTGAGGGTCAACGGCAGGCCGATGGCCTCCGCCGCCTGACGCAGTACGGCCGGATCGGCCAGTACCGCCAGATCACAGCCATGCTCCCGGTGCGCCAGCCTGACGCACAGCTCCGGCCCAATGCCGGACGGTTCGCCGGGCACCAACGCCAGTCTGGGACGCAGAGGCATCAGGGCTGCGCTAAGCGAGACTCGACGAATGCCTCGGAACGCAGCTGGCGCAGGAAACGGTCGTATTCCTCTTCCGATTTGCGTTGCCCGATGGTTTCACGCGCCTGACGGCGTTTGTTATCGGCATTGGCGTCCTGGGTGCGTTTGGCGATGCGCTTGATGATCAGATAACCGGCCTCGGTTTGGATGACCGGCGAAACTTCGCCGTCCTTCAACAGCACGATCTGGCTGCCGACCTGCGCACCCCACTGGTTCTGGGTGAACCATTCCAGAATGCCGCCGGTGTCGGCATTGAGGTCTTTCGAGGAGAATTCCTTGGCCAATTTCCCCATGTCCTCGCCCTTGGCGATGCGTTCTTTGAGTTCCACGGCACGCTGGCGCGCGACTTCATTGCCGCCTACCGTGGTCGGGTCGATCAGGATCGCCTGCGCGCGGTATTCATCGACGACGTTGTTTTTCGGATCGCGAACATCGACCACCTGGATCAGCTGGTAGCCGCTAGGGCCGCGGACCGGCTGGGAAACATCGCCGGCTTTCATTTCACCGATCATGGCGGTGAACTGCGGCGGGATGGAGTTCACCGTACGCCAGCCGATTTCACCGCCGTCCAAGGCGTTCTGCGCGTCCGAATAGCGGATGGCCGCGGCTTTGAAGGTCATTTCGCCTTTGCTGATCAAGGCCCGGATGCCGTCTATTTTGCGTTTGGCGGTAGCTATCTGCTCGGCTGTCGGGCTTTCCGGCATGGCCACCAGCAGGTTGGCGAGCAGGATTTCCGGACCGGAGGACTGCTGTCCGGAGACGACCTGGTCCACCTCGTTCTCGCTGACCTGGACCCGGCTTTGCACATAGCTCTGGCGCAGGCGCTGCTGGAGCAGCTCGTCACGCACGTTGTTTCGGTAGTCGTCGTACTCCAGACCCTCCTCCTTCAACCGTTGCTGGAACTGTTCCAGCGTCATTTTGTTCGAGGAAGCGATGCTTTGGATGGCCTGGTTCAGCTCGGCGTCCGAGACCCGGATGCCGATTTCCCTGGCCCGGTTGATCTGCAGGCGCTGGATGATCAGGCGTTCGAGGACCTGTTTCTCCAGGATCGCATCCGGCGGCAGCTGGCTTGCCTGCTTGGCGTACTGCGCCTTGATGTTGTTGACCGCACGCTCGAGTTCGCTGCGCAGGATGACATCCTCATCGACCACCGCTACGATGCTGTCGACCGCCATGGTGGCGCCGGCGGTCTGGGCCAGGGCCGCATGGCCCATGCCGAGGTTGAGCAGCAGTGCGCATAAGGCCAGGCGTTTAAGTAAAACAGACATGAACCACTCCAGAAAATTGTCAGAAATTAATCGCACGATCAATACGCTAGGATACCATTTTCCTCGAATAATTCAGGCTTGTTGCCGATTTGGCCAACGCCGTTCAGTTCCAATTCGATGTAGATTCCCAGGTTTTCACGTTCGTCGAAACTGCGGATGTATTTACGCCCGTAGACCCTGAAAGCCAGGCAACAGCTCCGCCATTCAAAACCCAGCAGGGAGTCAAGGTTCTGGTCATCCCGCAGGGAATACGTCCAGCGGCCCATGGCCTGCCAGTTGCTGTTGATCGGTAGGACAAAGGCGACGTCGGTTTGTTCCGTGAAATCCGTGCGGTAGCGGTAGCCGGCGTTGATTTTCATGCCTTTGGGTGTCGACCAATACCCGCGTATCGAGGACAGATCCGTTTTCTGCGTGCCCGGATCCCAGTGCTGCGTCACGCCGATCTGCCACTGGTCGCTCAGCCGGACATTCGCCTCGGCCACCCAAGCCGATCCATCGGTCGGCAGCGGCGGCTCGCCGGGCAAGGACACTTCCGGCGGGTCGAAGTAGGTGATCCTGCCCAGGCTGAAGTTCATCCGCTCCTTGCCGTTCTCGGCATTGAGGAAACGGGTGGTCAAGGCGGTGGTCAGCTGGTTGGCATCGGATTGCCGGTCGGCGCCGCCGTAGCGGTTTTCCCTGAACAGCGACGGCCACATGAAGGTCAGCGCCTGGGTGTCGAACACGGGAATGCCGTTCTGGTCGCGGTAGGGGGCG
The DNA here is from genome assembly GCA_035562675.1 of Arenimonas sp. Lineage (GTDB taxonomy): Bacteria > Pseudomonadota > Gammaproteobacteria > Xanthomonadales > Xanthomonadaceae > Arenimonas. The sequence continues at coordinate 13,389 of DATMWF010000061.1, forward strand.
TTCAGGTAAAACAGGCGGGGCTCCAGGGTCTGGATGAAGGATTGGTCGGCGAATGCCACGGTCCGTTCGAAACTCGCGCCGGCATCGACGCTGAAGATGGAAAGCCCCCGGGAAATGCGCGTGCTGTCGTTCGATCCGCCGGTTTCATCGCCCAGCCAATATTCCGTCTGCCGCCAGGTGATGCTTGGCGTGGCATACCAGAAAGCGCCCTTGAACGGCATTTTGACGTATGGCGCGATATCCAATCGGTTACCGTCTTCGAGCTGATCATGGGTGAACGCGACGGCTTCGGCATTCAGGCCGATTTCGAGCCAGGGGAAGAACGGCCGGGAGCCGCTGACCGCCAGGCGCGGAAGGCGCCGGTAGGGTTCCGAGCCGGGTGCCTGGGTCGGATTGGCGATTTCCCAGTTGGCTGCCGACAGTTCCAGGTTCCAGTATTTGCCGCGGCCATAGAATCCCATCTCGCTTTTCAGCAGCGCGGTCGATGTCTGCTCGATGGAATTGCCGAAGTCCGAGAAATAGAAGACATCGCTGCTATGGTTCAGGTCGCTTTGGAAATTCCACGAACGGTTCATGCCGGTGAAGTGCGACCACGACAGCAGATAGCGGTCTCCATTCCGGATGTCATCATCCGCCATGTAGGAAGCGGAAAGCTCACCGTCGCTGCCGCCCAGTAAATACCGGAACTCGGATTCCAGCATGAAACCGCGCTGGCTCAGATAGCGCGGGGTCAGGGTCGCATCGTAGTTGGGCGCGAGATTCAGGTAAATCGGGAGCGCGATCTCAAGGCCGTTCAGGCTGTCCTGGCCGATGGTCGGCGAAAGGATGCCCGATGAGCGCTGGCTATCGGTCGGAAATTGCATATAGGGCATCCAGAAAACAGGCACGCCGCCGATTTCCAGCCGCGCGTTCCTGGCTACGCCCTTGCTTGTCTCGCTGTTGATGGTGATTTCATCGGCGGCGAACTCCCAGTCTTTGTGGTCGCTGGGGCAGGTGGAGAAATTGGCCTGGCTGAGCTTGCTGTCCTGGCCGTGGACCTCCACCTTGCCGGCGGTGCCATTGGCATTGCTTTCATGGAACTGGTACTGCAATCCGGTGAGTTCGACGCTGTCCTTCTTGGTATCGCCCTGCGCGTTTTGCGCGGTCATCCGCAAGGTCGGGTTCTGGAAGCGCACCAGGCCTTCGGTCCGGTAGGTTTCCTGCAGGTGGTTGTAGAAAAGTTTTTCGGTGGCCAGCCACTCCTGCCCGCGCTGCATTTCCACATTGCCTTCAAAAACCGATTCATCGCGCTGATGGATGTCGAACGTGTTGGACGTGATATCGGTCGGCAGGGTGACCGGATCAGGCTGCGGTCCGGAAACCAGCGGCTTGAACAGCGGCAGGAGATTGGGATTCTGGCAAGCCTCCCAGACAGTCTCTTCGGATTGTGCCTGGCCTCTCGCCGCGAACAGCAAGGACAGGCAGGCGATGGATAGTCGGGAAAAACGCACGGAGAAAGCCCTAAGGCGGTGATTTCCTGTATTTTAGCGGTTAATGCGCAATAAATCAGGAAAACCCCATGAATGACCCAGATATCACGAATGATCCATGGAAGGAAAAGCTGACGCCGGAGCAATATGCGGTGTGCCGGTGTTCCGCCACCGAGCCGGCATTCACCGGAACCTATTGGGACCATCATGAAAAGGGCGTATATCTATGCATCGCCTGCAAGCAGCGACTGTTCAGCTCAGAGGCCAAATACGATTCCGGAAGCGGTTGGCCGAGTTATTTCCAGCCCGTGGAAAAAGCCGCCGTCGCATTGAAGGAAGATGACAGCCATGGCATGCGGCGCACCGAAGTGGTGTGCGCGAACTGCGGGTCGCATTTAGGCCATCTTTTCCCGGACGGCCCGAAACCGACCGGCATGCGCTATTGCATCAACTCCGCGGCGCTGGATTTCAGCGCGGATTAGGACCTGCGGCGGTCATGCCGCCAAAGCGTTTCGCCGTGTCCGCTGGCCCGCGCCAGAACGCGCGCCAGAACGAACAGCAGGTCGGACAGGCGGTTCAGGTAACGCACGGCTTCAGGCCGGACCGCGTCATGATGTGACAGTGTGACCACTTCGCGCTCGGCACGCCGGCAGATGGTGCGCGCCAGATGGCAATGGCTGGCGGCTAGGCCGCCGCCGGGCAGGATGAAATCCTTCAGCGCCGGCAGGTCGGCGTTGAACGCATCAAGCTGCTCCTCAAGATGGCTGATGTCGGCATCGAAGATCGCGGCATGGCCGGGGATGCACAGTTCGCCGCCCAGGTCGAACATATGATGTTGCACGGAAACCAGCAGCGAACGCACGTCTTCCGGGAGCTCGCAGGCCAGCACCAGGCCGATGGCGGAGTTGGCTTCGTCCACCGTGCCGTAAGCGGTGACGCGCGCGGAATCCTTGGAAACCCGGCTGCCGTCACCCAATCCGGTCGAACCGTCGTCGCCGGTCTTGGTGTAGATTTTGGTCAAACGGTTGCCCATGGCGGCTTACTGCTGCGCCAGAGCTGGAACGCGTTGTTTCAGCAGCTCATAGGTGCCGAACAGCAGGGCGGAATAGAACAGGGTGCCCAATACGCCGTTTTGCAGGAAGGGGATGCCTGCGGCATAGGCGGCCATCAGCCCGCCGGCGGTCTGCGGGTAAAACGCGGAACCGAACCAGACGCCGAAATTGGTGACCAGGA
>DATMWF010000062.1:0-6514 GCA_035562675.1 Arenimonas sp.
TTCACGGCACTTCCACCAGAATCCGCAGGAATTCGCCGATGCCTACGCCCGCGCCTGGTTCAAGCTGACCCACCGCGACATGGGTCCGCGTGCCCGATACCTCGGCAAGTTGGTGCCAAGCGAAGTCATGATCTGGCAGGATCCGGTTCCCGCCGTCGACCATCCTCTGGTTGATGCCCAGGACATCGCCGCCCTGAAAGCCAAGATCCTTGCCTCCGGGCTTTCGGTCTCCGAACTGGTCAGCACCGCTTGGGCATCGGCCTCCTCGTACCGCGGCAGCGACAAACGCGGCGGCGCCAACGGCGCGCGCATCCGCCTCGCTCCGCAGAAGGACTGGGAAGCCAACCAGCCGGCCCAGCTGGCCAAGGTATTGGCCGCGCTGGAATCCATCCAGAATGCGTTCAATGCCTCGGCGTCCGGCGGCAAGAAGGTCTCGTTGGCCGATCTGATCGTGCTCGGCGGCTGCGCAGCGGTCGAAGCGGCAGCGGCGGCCGGCGGCCAACCGGTGACGGTGCCGTTCAGTCCGGGCCGTACCGACGCCGCGCAGGAACAGACCGATGCCGACTCGTTCGCCGTACTCGAACCGAACGCCGACGGGTTCCGCAACTACGTCAGGAAAGGCTTTGAAGCTGCCCAGGCCGAGCTGCTGCTCGACAAGGCGCAGCTGCTCAACCTGACCGCGCCGGAAATGACCGTGCTGATCGGCGGCCTGCGTGCGCTCAACGCGAATATCGGGCAGTCGGCGCATGGCGTGTTCACCAAGCGGCCCGGCACGCTGAGCAACGATTACTTCGTGAACCTGCTCGACATGGGCACCGGCTGGAAACGCTCTGCCGGGGACGCCAATGTGCTCGAAGGCCGTGACCGCAAAACGGGTGAGGTCAAATGGACGGGGACGGTCGTCGATCTGGTGTTCGGCTCCAACTCGCAGCTGCGTTCGCTCGCCGAGGTCTATGCCGCCGGAGATGCCCAGGCCAAATTCGCGCAGGACTTCGCTGCGGCCTTCGGCAAGGTGATGAACAACGACCGGTACGATCTCGCCTGATCTGAAACCAACATCCAGCTTGTTGCAAGTGGTTCACCTGCGGCCTGACACCGGCTTATCCCGGATCAGGCCGCAGTTGTTTATGGAGCCGGCAGGCGAATACGTGGAGGCAGAGCCTGCCCGAACAGGGTAAAATGGACGTTTTCGCACCCCCCTGCGCGGTTATGAACACCCAAGCCACCCATACTCCTGAGAAAAACGACTTCATCCGCCAGATCATCCGCGAGGACATCGCCTCGGGAAGGCATGCCGTCATCCGTACCCGGTTTCCGCCGGAGCCCAACGGCTATCTGCATATCGGCCACGCCAAGAGCATCTGCCTGAACTTCGGCATCGGCCAGGAATTCCAGGGTCTGGTCAACCTGCGCTTCGACGACACCAATCCATCCAAGGAAGACATGGAGTTCGTGGCGTCCATCCAGGAAGACGTGCGCTGGCTCGGCTTTGAATGGAACGAGCTGCGCCATGCCTCCGATTATTTCGAGGTTTTCTATCAAAGCGCATTGAAGCTGATCGATGACGGCAAGGCTTTCGTCTGCGACCTGAACGCCGACGAGGTACGCGAGTACCGCGGCACGCTGACCCAGCCAGGCCGCAACTCGCCTTACCGTGAACGCAGCGCCGCCGAAAACCGCGACCTGTTCGAACGCATGCGGAACGGTGAATTCGCCGATGGCGCGCGCACCCTGCGCGCCAGAATCGACATGGCCAGCGGCAACATCAACCTGCGCGATCCGGCCCTGTACCGCATCCGCAAGGTGCCGCACCAGAACACCGGTGACGCCTGGCCGATCTACCCGATGTACGATTACGCGCACTGCATCTCCGACGCGCTGGAAGGCATCACGCACTCGCTTTGCACCCTGGAATTCGAAGACCACCGTCCGCTGTATGACTGGTGCGTGGACAACATCGACCTGCCGAACCACCCGGACCTGTGGCGGAACCTGGTCGAGCGCGGCTTCAGCGTGCCGGTCGCCAAACCCCGTCAGATCGAATTCTCGCGCCTGAACATCAACTACACGGTGATGAGCAAGCGCAAACTGCTGGCATTGGTGCAGGATGGGCTGGTCAGCGGCTGGGACGATCCGCGCATGCCGACCCTGTGCGGGCTGCGCCGGCGCGGCTACCCGGCCGCCAGCCTGCGCCTGTTTTCCGACCGCATCGGCATCAGCAAACAGAATTCGCTGATCGATTTTTCGGTCTTGGAGAACTGCGTACGCGAAACCCTGGATGAATCCGCCGAGCGCCGCATGGCCGTGGTCCACCCGGTCAAGCTGGTGATCACCAACCTGCCCGGCGATCATATCGAGCAGCTGTCGATGTCGAACCATCCGAAGAACGAAGCATGCGGCAAGCGCAACGTGCCGTTTTCGAATGAACTGTGGATCGATGCCGATGATTTCATGCAGACGCCCGTTGCCGGTTACCACCGGCTCACGCAAGGCGCCGAAGTGCGCCTGCGCGGCGTCGGCATCGTCAAGTGCAACGATGCGGTTTTCGACGGCGATGCCGTCAAGGAACTGCATTGCACGCTCGACCTCGAATCGCGGCCGGGCATGGAAGGCTCCAAGCGCAAAGTGAAAGGCACCATCCACTGGGTTTGCGCCAAGCATGCGGTGCCGGCCGAGTTCCGCCTGTTCGACCGGCTGTTCACCGTGGAGAATCCGGATAACGAGGAAGGCGGCGGCAGCTATAAAGACTATCTCAATCCACTGTCGCTGCAGGTCGCCGACGGCTTCGTCGAGCCGGCTGCGGCAGGCGCCCTGCCCGAGCAAAGCTTCCAATTCGAACGCCAGGGCTACTTCGTGGCCGACCGCCACGACCACCGCGCCGGCAAGCCGGTGTTCAACCGCAGCGTGACGCTGCGCGACACCTGGTCGGCGTAAAGGAATGACATGTCCACTGAAGGCCTGATCGCGTATTGCCGCCCCGGCTTCGAACCGGATCTGGCCGCCGAACTGAGCCATCATCTCGGCGCGCACGGCATCCCTGCCTATGCGAAAACCGAGCGCAACAGCGCCTATGTCCTGCTGCTCGGCGCGCCGCGGGAACAGCTCAGCGATGCCATAGCGTACGACCAGCTGATCTTCGCACGGCAGAAATACGCCCTGATCGACGAACTCAAGGACCTCGACGTCGGTGACCGGATCACCCCGGTCCTGGATGCGCTGGGCGGCAAAGGCCGCTATGGCGACCTGTCGGTCGAACATCCGGATTCGGATGAAGCCAGGCAGCTGGCCGGCCTGGCCAAGGCTTTCGGCAACGCGCTGCGGCCGGCATTGCGCAAGCGCGGCCTGTTGAGCGAAAAACCCAACGAAAAGCTGCCGCTGCTGCATGTGATCTTCATCAGCAACAACCATATGATGCTGGCCAGCTCCACCGCCGATGACCGCTCGCCATGGCCGATGGGCATTCCGCGCCTGCGTCAGGATACCCGCGCGCCCAGCCGCTCGGCGATGAAACTGGATGAAGCCCTGCTCTGCCTGCTAACGCCGGCGGAACGCATGAACCTGCTGCAGCCCGAGATGAAAGCGGCCGACCTGGGCGCCGCGCCCGGCGGCTGGAGCTGGGTCCTGGCCAAGCACCATCTGTATGTCAGCGCCATCGATAACGGACCGATGGACGCCGATGCGCTGGCCACCGGCTTGATCGAGCATATCCGCGCCGACGGCTTCCATTGGCAGCCGCCGAAACCGATCGACTGGATGGTCTGCGACATGGTCGAAACGCCCAGTAAAGTGGCGCGCCGGATGGCCCAATGGTTCGCCAACGGATGGTGCCGGAATGCTATATTCAACCTGAAGCTTCCGATGAAGAAACGCTGGGAAGAAACCGCGCTGTGTCTGGAACTGTTCGAAAAGCAATGCCAGAAGCCGATGCTGATCCGTGCCAAACAGCTTTACCACGACCGTGAGGAAATCACCGTTTTCGCGCGCGTAGACAAATAACCACGACTAAAATACCCCTATGACCATTGAAATCAAGACCACCCAAACGCAGAACTCCCGCCTCCCGACGATTGATTGGAACCATCTGCCGTTCGGCCGCATCTTCACCGACCACATGCTGTCGATGGATTACCGCGACGGTGCCTGGCAGGCACCGGAAATCGTTCCGTTCGGCCCGCTCAGCCTGAATCCGGGCAATTCCACCCTGCATTACGGGCAGTCCATTTTCGAAGGCATGAAGGCCATCCGCGCCAAGGATGGCCGCGTCACCCTGTTCCGTCCGGAACTCAACGCGCGCCGTTTCAACGAATCCTGCGTCCGCCTGTGCATGCCGGAAATCGACGAGCAGCTGTTCATCGCGCTGGTGAAGGCGCAGGTGCGCTTCGAACAGGAATGGATTCCGAACAGCCCGGATTCCTCGCTGTACATCCGGCCGTTCATCTTCGCCACCGACGATTTCCTTGGCGTGCGGCCTTCGGAAACCTACAAGTTCATGGTGTTGACCTGCCCGGTAGGCGCCTATTACGCCGAACCGGTCTCGGTGAAGATCGAGGAGCACTTCACCCGTGCCGCCGAAGGCGGCGTGGGCCGTGCCAAGACCGCGGGCAACTACGCGGCATCCCTGTATCCGACCAAACTCGCCAACAACGAAGGCTTCCACCAGTTGATCTGGACCGACGGCAAGGAACACAAGTACATCGAGGAATCCGGCACGATGAACCTGGTGCTGGTCATCGACGGCGTGATCCTGACGCCCTCCGAAGACTCCGACACCATACTGCGCAGCGTCGTCAAACGCTCGGTGGTCGATCTGGCCAAGCTGTGGGGCCTGCCGGTTGAAGAACGCCGGATTTCGGTCGAGGAAGTCATCCAGGCCATCCGCGAAGGCCGCCTGACCGACGCGTTCGGCGCCGGCACCGCCGCCACCATCGCGCCGATCGCCAAAATCGGCTTCCGCGGCGAGGTGTTCGAACTGCCGGCCGTCGAAACGCGCGCGGTCTCCAACCGGATCAAAGCCTATCTGGACGGCATCAAATCGGGTGATGTCGCCGACGAACTGGGTTGGTGCGTGGAAGTCTGAAAGCAACGGGGGGCTGAATGCAAAAACTGAAGAAATACCTCAGAGAGGTAATCATCGGCGGGATTTATCTGATCTTCCCGCTGACGCTGCTCATTTATGTCATCCGGATGGCGCACGACTTCGTGGCCGTTATGATCAGCCCGCTCTCGAAAGCGATGCCTGACATCATTCCGGGCTTTGACGGCAGTTATCTGCTGGCCGCATTCGTCCTTGTCCAGCTGTGTTTTCTTGGCGGAATACTGCTTCTGAACAAGAACAACCGGAGCCGGTTCGACGCTTTCGAACGGAAGTTCCTGATGGGCGTTCCGGGCTACAACAAACTCAAGCTGGCTGCAACGCTGATGGTCGGCGATACACAGAACAATTTTCAGATCGTGGCTGTGCGTGACGGCGATTCCATCATGCTGGGCTCGTTGATGGACAGTAATGGCGAATGGTGTACGGTCTATATTCCCGGGTCTCCGGATGCAGGTTCGGGTTCGGTTATGTTTTTCCGGTGCTCCGCGGTCAGCAAAACAAATATCAACGTCAAAGACCTGGTGATGGTCATGAAGTCGCGCGGCATGGGCTCCGTTGGCATGTTGGACAAAATCGGCCATGTAGACCTCCCGGCAGCACAGACTGAGCAAGCCCTGACGGCTCAATCCGGCCCGGACGTCTCCAGATAGGGCTTTCCACCCGGTACAAGGGCGGAATGTTCGCGCTTGGAACGGAACAGTGGATAGAACATTTCAACCCACCAGCGTTCTTTTCCGAACAGCTGGTCATCGCGCAGCCCGATATGTGCAGGATAGCTCTGCGTGATGTGGGCCGTACCGAACAGCACATCCCAGAAGAACAGCAGGTTGCCGAAGTTGCCGGTGTAGTACCCGATGCCGTCGTTGTACATGGCATGGTGGGCGTAGTGGGTGCTGGGCGTCGACACGGTTCGCTGCACAAGCCACATCAGCGGCGACAGCGCCTTGATCCGGTAAAGCGGCGCATCCCACTTCACCGCCGAGTGGGCTCCGGTGATGACCGCCAGCTTGATCACGATATAGACCAGATAAACTTCCGCGAAACCGAGATAGATCAGCACGCCGGATATCCACAGACCCGGCATGGCCAGGTAATAGAAGAAATTGTTGCGGTAGATTATGCGCGCGCTCATGTACTGCGCGCTGTGGTGCGCGCGGTGCAGCGGCCATAGCAGGGGCGAGTGCGACGCCCGGTGCCACCAGTACTGGGTCATGTCGTCACCGACAAGCAGAATCGCAGCCATGGCGACCCATGGCAACCCGGCCCACGCGTTCTGATATTCAGGCGCCCAGGCCAGTCCGGTCTGCTGCACCAGCCAGAAAATAAAGGGCTGCGTGAATCCGGCCAGCAGCGCGACGCAGAGCATGTCGAGGATATTGTCGCCCCGGCTGGCGTTCATGCCACGGGCTTTTCCGAGCG
>DATMWF010000063.1:0-1759 GCA_035562675.1 Arenimonas sp.
GGCCAAACCGGCGGCTGCGGCCAACCAGCCGGCATGCCGGCCCATCACTTCATACACGAACACCTTGGTCGAGGTTTCGGCCATGGCCTCCACGTCGATGGCCGCTTCCAGGACCGAAACGGCGGTGTAGCGCGCCGCCGATCCGAAGCCGGGGCAGCAGTCGGTGATGGCCAGGTCGTTGTCGACGGTTTTCGGCACCGCCACGCAGGTCAGCTGGTAGCCGGACTGCTGTGCCAGCTGGGAAATTTTCAGGGCGGTGTCGGCCGAGTCGTTGCCGCCGTTGTACAGGAAATAGCGTATGTCGTGCGCTTTGAACACCTCGAGCAGGCGCTGGTACTGCGCGGCGTCCTGTTCCAGCGATTTCAGTTTGTAGCGGCAGGAGCCGAAAGCGCCGCCCGGAGTATGCGTCAAGGCCTTGATTTCACTGGCGGTCATGCCCGAGGTGTCGAACAATTGCTCGCGCAGAATGCCCAGAATGCCGTTCTTGCCGGCCAATACCGGAATCTTCCGGGACCGTGCCTGGGCCAGCACGGCGCTGGCGCTGGCATTGATCACAGCGGTCACGCCGCCGGACTGGGCATAAAGTAATCTGCCTTTTGACATAAACATCCTTTAAAATTGACTAAATATGAAGCAAAGGTTAGGGTGTCATTATGTCAAACTTTTGCCGATGCGGCCTGACTGTCAACGGGCTGCCCGCCGCTTTCATCATTATTGTTGAGGTTTTATGCGATTGGTTCTACTCGGTGCCCCGGGATCCGGCAAAGGCACCCAAGCGACGCGATTAAAGGAATATCTGAATGTTCCGCACATCTCCACCGGCGAGCTGTTACGCGCGGCCGTGACCGCCGGCACGCCGCTCGGTCTGCAGGCCAAAGGGGTGATGGAAGCAGGCGGTCTGGTGTCCGACGAGGTCGTTCTGGGCATGCTGGAAGAACGTCTGCTCAAGTCCGACACCGCACTGGGATTCATCCTTGACGGCTATCCGCGTAACCTGGCGCAGGCCAATGCCCTGACCGAACTGCTTGGAAAACTCCATCAGCCGGTCGATCTGGCCGTGCAGCTGGATGTCGATACCGAACTGCTGGTCGAGCGACTGGCCGGCCGCGCCAAAGCCGAAGGCCGCGCCGACGACAGCCCGGAATCGGTCCGCAAGCGCCTTGGCGTGTATGTAAGCCAGACCGCGCCGGTGGTCGATTTTTACCGCAACCAAGGCAAGCTGGCGCATCTGAACGGCGTCGGCAGCCTCGATGAGGTGTTTACCCGCATTACCGAAGCGCTGGCCGGAACGCCTGACGTCGGTTAAACGGATTCTCATGAACCTGCATATATTGGGCATCTGCGGCACGTTCATGGGCGGCGTGGCGGCCTTGGCGCGTGAATTGGGCCACCGCGTACAGGGCAGCGATGCCAATGTCTATCCGCCGATGTCGACGCAGCTCGAGCACTTGGGCATCGGCCTGTTCTCCGGTTACCATGCCGGCGATATCGCGCCCGACACCGACTGTGTGGTGGTCGGCAACGCCCTGTCGCGCGGCAACGAAGCCGTGGAGCATGTGCTGAACCACCAGTTGAATTACCGCTCCGGCGCCCAGTGGCTGGCCGAAAACGTGCTGCCGCACCGGCACACGCTGGCGGTGGCCGGCACGCACGGCAAAACCACCACCACTTCCATTCTGGCCTTCATGCTGGAAGCTGCCGGCCGCGGTCCGGGTTTTCTGGTCGGCGGCGTGCCGGAGAATTTCGGCGTGTCCGCCCG
>DATMWF010000064.1:0-9262 GCA_035562675.1 Arenimonas sp.
ATTCCTTGCAGCGCACCGAGCGGGCTTTGCTACGCAGGGCGCTGATCATCTCCGAGCCGTAGCCGCGCGAACGGTGGCGCCTGTCGATCTCGATCTTATCGATCACGAACGCGCTATCGGGTTCAAACCAGCCATGGGCCCGGCCCACCATCTGGCCCTGCTGCCAGGCCTGGATGGTGTAATGCTGACGTAGTCCGTCAATTTCGAAGTGCCAGTCGGGCTTAAGTTCGAGTGTTTCGGATTTCAGGAAGTGCTCCCTGGAAGGGTGTGTGGGCGCTGGAGACTATTATACGTAATGCGCAGGGGCGGTATGCTGAACGAACTGTTGTATTTCAGTGTCATTGATAGGCGGCAATCAAAACCACCCAGTTAAACCGCCGGCCAACCATTCGCATGGTCTATGACATGTCCGGCATAAAAAGCACGCAATCAGGTTTTTTCTGATTGACTAGTTCTTGCGCTGTATGGCAAATGCCGCCAGTGTCCGCAACGCATCGGCATCGCCGTCGAAACCGGCGAGGTGCGTTTGCATGCGGGTGGCCAATTCTGCAAGCAGTGCCTTTGATGCGTCCATGCCGAGCAAGGCCGGATAAGTGGATTTTTCCTGCGCGGCGTCTTTGCCGGCCGATTTACCCAGTTGCTGGGTGCTGCTTTCAATATCGAGGATGTCGTCCTGGATCTGGAATGCCAGGCCAAGGTCGTCGGCGAAAGCGGCAAGCGCGCTGCTATCGTTTTCCGAGGCGCCAGCAACGGCCGCCGCCAGTTGCACGGACGCCTTGATCAAGGCGCCGGTTTTCAGCGCATGCACATTCTGCAGTTCAGTCAGGCTTAAAGTCCGGCCGCCGGCATCCATGTCGAGCTGCTGGCCGCCGCACATGCCGCGTGAGCCGGAGGCTTTCAACAACAATGTCAGGGCCTGCACTTTCACCGCATCCGGCCAAGCGGCATTGGCCAAGGTTTCGAAAGCCGCGGTCTGCAGGGCATCGCCGGCCAGTATCGCGGTGGCTTCGTCGAAGGCTTTGTGCACGGTGGCCTTTCCGCGCCGTAAGTCGTCGTTGTCCATGGCCGGCAGGTCGTCATGCACCAGCGAATAGGCGTGGATCATTTCCACCGCCGCCGCCGCCGCATCCAACAGGCTCAAGGGGCAGTGCAGCAGACTGCCGGTGGCATACACCAGCTGCGCGCGCAGGCGCTTGCCGCCGTCCATGCAGGCATAACGCATGGCGCGGTGCAGTCGCTCCGGCTGCGCCATCTCAGGAGGCAGGCAGGCATCCAGTACGTGTTCGCAGCGCGCGCGCCACTGTTCGGCGCTGTCAGCCATTGCCGGATTCGGTGAATGGCGTCTGCTGTTCAGGGTTGGCGGCGTTATTGACCATGCTCACCCGCTGCTCGGCTTGTTCCAAGGCGCTCTGGCATTGGCGATACAGTGCGATGCCGCGTTCATAGGCGGCCAGCGAGTCGTCCAGGCTCTGTTCGCCGCGCTCCATGCCGGCCACCACCTGCTCCAGTTCTTCCAGCGCTTTTTCAAAAGCGGCCACGGGCGAAACGTCTTGGGTTTTTAAGGATTTGCTCATAGGTGTCGCTCAGGGTTCGTATTGCCAGATCAAGGTGCAGGAATTTTCCAGCTCAAGTTGCCGCAGCGCTTGTGATGTCAGCACATCGCCGACCGCCAGCAGCTCGCCCTGTTCATTATAGACAAAGGGCAGGCTGTCGCGCAGCCACGGCGCAATACGCGTCGACAACAGCTTCTTGACGCTTTGGCTTTGCGTGTGGCCGGCCAGCCGGATCCGTTCGCCGCCGCGCCGGTAACTGACCCGCATGGCGCACGGAGCCTCGCCTTGCCAATGCAACGAGCCGCCGCGCGGCAAAGCTAATGCTTGCCTGCCATCCCACGGCACGTCAAATCCGGAACCCACAACAACAGGTCGATCGACCACAAGGAAGACCTTGTTATTCCAAACGCGCAAGGCGTAATCCGCACAGGACATTTGCGTATCGGAATCGCTTTGCGCCGTTGCCAGCTGATGGATGAATTCCGCCAAAGCCGCAGACGCCGGCGGGGCGTGCCCGTGCTGCTCCAGCCAATGCCGGATGACATGTGCCTGCAGGGCCGGTTCCAGCGAACGCAGGCGCGCCGCATCCAGTTGTCCGCCATCGACGCACTGCTGGACATGAACTGCGATGAGCGGTTGCAGCAGGTTGGAATCGGCCGTCAGCAGGGCTGCGCTGTGCGCCAGGCGCTGCGCGGCGTTCGGAAAGCGCTGCTCCAGCTCGGGCAGGATCCGGTGCCGGATGAAATTGCGGTCGAAGCGCACATCGGCGTTGCTGCTGTCCTCGATCCAGTCCAGCCGGTACGTCTGCGCGTACGCCACCAGTTCCGATCTCGGGCAATGCAGCAGCGGCCGCCAGACCGTGTAATGGCCTCGCGGCTGGCTTTCCTGCATATTGCCCAAGGCTTCGGTGCCCGAACCGCGCATCAGGCGCAGCAGCAGGGTTTCGGCCACATCGTCCTGATGGTGCGCCAACGCCAGGCAGTCGCCCGGCTTCAAAAGCCCCGCAAATGCCCGATAGCGTGCCTCACGGGCCTGGTGCTCGAGGTTTCGTCCGGTGTCGGCGATGGTGATTTCCACGATGTCCAAGGCGATGCCCCAGCGATCGCAGAGCTCACGGCAATGCAGCGACCATTCAAGGGCGTGGGGATGCAGGCCATGGTGGACATGGATCGCGTTGAGGGTGAATCGTTCCGGGTCGAGCTGGTGCTTCAGGGCATGCAGCAGTGCCGTGGAGTCCAATCCTCCGCTGAAACCGGCGTATATCGTCTGTGTCGGCGGCAGGGTTCGGATCAGCGCGTTAGCCGACGACTTCATAGGCTCCGTAGCTGCGCAGGCGTTTGTAGCGCCGGTCGAGCAGGCTGGGCATATCCAGCGCCTCGAGCCGCGCCAGTTCATCCAGCAGCGCGGTTTTCAAGGTTTCCGCCATCGCGCTTGGATTGCGGTGTGCGCCGCCAAGCGGCTCGGGAATGATTTTATCGACCAGTTTATGCTCCAGCAGACGCTCTGCGGTCAGACCCAGGGCCTGTGCGGCTTCCTCGGCCTTGCTGGCGCTCTTCCAGAGGATGGAGGCGCAGCCCTCGGGCGATATCACCGAGTAAGTGCTGTATTGCAGGATGAAGGTGGCGTCGCCGACGCCGATGGCCAATGCGCCGCCCGAACCGCCTTCGCCGATCACCGTGCAGACCACCGGGATTTTCAGCTCGGCCATTTCCAGCAGGTTGCGGGCGATCGCTTCCGACTGGCCGCGTTCCTCGGCACCGATGCCCGGGTAGGCGCCCGGGGTGTCGATGAAGGTGAACAGCGGAATATGGAAACGTTCGGCCATTTTCATCAGGCGCAGGGCCTTGCGGTAGCCTTCCGGCCGCGGCATGCCGAAATTGCGTTTGATCTTGTTTTTGGTGTCACGGCCCTTCTGCTGGCCGATCACCATGCAGGCCCGGCCGTCAAGACGCGCCAGTCCACCCACGATGGCGGCGTCGTCGGCGAAAGCCCGGTCGCCGGCCAGCTCGTGGAATTCGTCGAATATCAGCTCGATGTAATCCAGGGTGTAGGGGCGCTGCGGATGGCGCGCCAGCTGGGAGATCTGCCAGGGGCTGAGATGGCTGAAGATTTCCGCGGTGCGCTGTTCGAGCTTGTTCTGCAGTCCGCCCACTTCCAGGTCGATATTGACGCCCGGGCCCTGGCTGGCGCGCTGCAGTTCGTCGATCTTGGACTGCAGGTCGGCGATGGGCTGTTCAAAGTCGAGGAAATTGGGGTTCATGGTCGCAGCTCGGGAATCAAGGGGTTTATTTTATCAGATGCTCAGGCAACCGCACCTGCCGAGGCACTGACGGTCCACGGCTTGCTCAGCTGCACGCTGACCGCCGAGATGCCGGTGATCTGCCGCAGGCGGCTGATCAGCGCGGGTTCGCAGCGCAGCGCATAGCTGGCCGGCGCACGCAGCTTGCCTTCCGCCTGGCCGGTCAGCAGCTTCAGAAGCAGAGGCGTCTGTCCGGGACGGTAATAGCCTATCAGGGCCTGCAGTTCCCGCCATGCCTGCGGCACGCGCAGGTCGACCTGGCATTGGATGGATTTGCTGTGGTTCAGCAGCACCGACTGGAAATCCCAGCAGTGCTTGGCACGCATCGAGAATCCGCCGTTGAAGCTGTCTTCGCGCACGTTGCCCTCGATCAGCACGATGCGGTCGCGGGTCAACAGACCCGACGACTCGACGAATGCTTCATTGAAGAACGCACACTCCAGGCCGGCGCCTTGGTCTTCGATCAGCACGAAGGCCTGGTTCTCGCCGCGCCGGCGCATGCTGCTGATCAGTCCGGCGACCACCATCGGCGCCTCGCCGCGCCGGTCCTTGCGTTCGTTCCAGATCTTCTCGACATCGGCCAGCGTGGCCGCCGCCAGCTGCTTGAGCTCGGCCTGCCAGGGATCCATCGGGTGCCCGCTCAGGAAGAAGCCGAGGGTGTCGCGCTCCGCCTTGAGTTTGTCCTCGAAGCTCCATTCGGCGATGCTGGCCAATTCGAGGCGGATGCTGCTGGTCGGCGACTCCCCGAACAGGGATACCTGGCCGGACAGGGCTTCACGCGCCATCTGATCGGTGGCCTTCAGCACTTCCGGCAACTGCAGCGTCAGTGACGCGCGGTTGCTGCCGAGGCTGTCGAGCGCGCCGGATTGGATCAGCGCCTCCAGCACGCGTTTGTTGAGCTTGCTGGAATCCACGCGCCGGCAGAAATCCAGCAGGTCGGTGAACCGGCCGCCTTTGCCGCGCTGTTCACTGATCGCCTGGCAGACGCCTTCGCCGACGCCCTTGACCGCACCCAGCCCGTATTGGATGGTGTGCCGGTCCAAGGCCTTGAAATGGTGGTTGGATGCGTTCACGTCGGGTGGCAGCACATGGATGTCGAGCTGCCGGCAGTCCTGCAGGAAATTGACCACCTTGTCGGTGTTGTCCATGTCCGAGGACAGGGTGGCCGCCATGAACTGGGCCGGGTAGTGTGTCTTCAGCCAGGCGGTCTGGTAGGCCACCAAGGCGTAGGCCGCCGAGTGCGACTTGTTGAAACCGTAGTCGGCGAATTTCTCCATCAGGTCGAAAATGCCGGCGGCGACCTTGCCGTTGACGCCGTTGGTTTCCGCGCCTTCCTCGAACTTCACGCGCTCCTTGGCCATTTCCTCGGGCTTCTTCTTGCCCATGGCACGGCGCAGCAGATCGGCGCCGCCGAGCGAATAGCCGGCCAGCACCTGCGCGATCTGCATGACCTGTTCCTGGTAGACGATCACGCCGTAGGTCGGCTTCAGGATGTTTTCAAGCTTCGGGTGCGGATAGTTCACCACGGCCCGGCCATGGCGGCGGTTGATGAAGTCGTCCACCATGCCTGCACCGAGCGGACCCGGGCGGTACAGCGCGGCCAGTGCGATCAGGTCCTCGAAACAGTCCGGCTCGAGCTTCTTGATGTAGTCCTTCATGCCGCGCGATTCGAACTGGAACACCGCGGTGGTCTGGCCTTTCGAGAGCAGGCGGTAGGTTTCCCTGTCATCGAGCGGAATGGCCAGGATATCCATGGCATCCTGCTTCTGCGCGGCCCGCACTTCGTTGACGGCCTCGACCGCCCAATCGATGATGGTCAGCGTGCGCAGTCCGAGGAAGTCGAACTTGACCAGGCCGATGGCCTCGACGTCGTCCTTGTCGAATTGGGTGACGATGCTGGTGGCGGTTTCGCCCGGGCTGGTCTGTTCGGCGTACAGCGGTGTGAAATCGGTCAGCGGCCGCGGCGCGATGACCACGCCGCCGGCGTGCTTGCCGGCGTTGCGGGTCAGGTCCTCGAGCTTGCGCGCCAGGTCGATCAGGTCGCGCACGTCGTCCTCGCTGTGATAGCGCTGGATCAGTTCCTGCGACGCCAGGTTGCCGTCCTTGCGGGAGGCCTCGGACAAACCCAGGGCGTCATCCAGGCTGATGCCCAGCGTCATCGGAATCAGTTTGGCGATGGAGTCGACGAAGCCGTAGGGCAGGCCCAGCACGCGGCCGCAGTCGCGAACCACCGCTTTCGCGGCCATGGTGCCGTAGGTGATTATCTGGCTGACTTTTTCGCGGCCGTAAAGATCCGCGACATGCTCGATGACCCGGTCGCGTCCCTCCATGCAGAAATCGATGTCGAAGTCGGGCATCGAGACCCGCTCGGGATTCAGGAAACGCTCGAACAGCAGGTCATAGCGCATCGGGTCGAGGTCGGTGATGCCCAGCGACCATGCCACCAACGAGCCGGCGCCGGAACCGCGCCCGGGACCTACCGGAATTTTTTCCAGCTTCGCCCAGTTGATGAATTCGGCCACGATCAGGAAGTAACCGGCGAAGCCCATCGACAGGATCACGTCGAGTTCGATCTGCAGGCGCTGCCGGTAGTCCTGCCCGGTGAACGCCTGCGCCATGCCGTTCTTTTCAAGCCGCGCGTCCAGCCCGTCGCAGGCCTGTTTGGTGATCCAGCTTTCCAGGGTATGCCCCTGCGGAATCGGGAAGTCGGGCAGGTAATACGTGCCGAGCGATAATTCCAGATTGCAACGTTTGGCCAGTTCCACGGTGTTGCGCAGGGCCTCCGGAATGTCCTGGAACAGTTCGGCCATCTGTTCCGGCGATTTCAGGTATTGCTGCGGGTGGTAGGCCTTCGGGCGTTTCGGATCGTCCAGCACGCGTCCAGCCGAAATGCACACCCGCGCTTCATGCGCTTCGAAATCCCCTGCATCGAGAAAGCGCACGTCATTGCTGGCCAACAGGGGTACCTGGTGCTGTTTGGCGAAGGCGATGGCGCGGGTATTGAAGGCGCTTTCGTCGGGCAGGTCCAGGCGGGTGATTTCCAGGTACAGCCGGCGCGGAAACAGGCTGAGCCACTCGGCGGTCTGGCTGATGGCGTCCGGTTTGCCGGCCTGCTGCATCAGATGCGCGAGCGGGCTGTTCCGGCCCTGCAGGATGATCAGCCCGTCGTTATCGGCGAATAGCCATTCCGGACGGATGACCGGCGTCTCCTGGTGATGGCCTTCCAGATAGGCGCGCGAGATCAGGCGCGACAGGCTGAGATAGCCGGCATGGTTCTGGCAGAGCGCGGTGATCCGGAAAAGCCCGGACGGGCCGCCGTCGATGAACAGGTCGGCGCCGGCGATCGGTTTGATGCCGGCGTTTTCCGCAGCCTTGAAGAACTTCACCAGCGCGAAGAAATTGCAGTTGTCGGTCACCGCGACGGCCGGCATGCCCAGCTCCGCACAGCGCTTCACCAGTTGCCCGATCCGGATGGTGGAATCGGTCAGCGAGAACTCGCTGTGCAAATGGCAATGAACGAAGGATGGGGTCATGGGCAAGCTCTCACAGACCCCTAAGCTTAGACTGTGTCCGCCGCGATAACAAGGCTTGACAGGATAGGATTCACCCGGTCGGCGGGCGCTGCCGGATCATTGGAAAAACGGGCTGCGGTCCTTCATTGCCGGTGCCATGAACCGCCTGTCCAGCGCGCTCCATGCACGGCCTGCGGTCTGCGTCCTGAGCAGGTGGATTTCCCATTGCAGCCAGAGTTCCCTCGCGTCGCCGCGGACTTTATGGCTGTCGATGAAGCAGAGGAAATCGCGCCAATCGCGTTCATCGGTGAATTTCATCTTGAGTTCATTGAGGATGTCAGTGCGTGGCATGTGATTGCTCCTGGGTGTTGTGTGACGGACAGGAACAGTGTTGCCGTTTTCCGGGCCACGCGCATCTGGCCAATGGCCTAGTGACTTCCTTCCTAGACGGACCGTGCCGCCAAGGTTCTGCGGACCGGCGCGAAGCTGCGCCGGTGTTCCGGGCAGACGCCATGCGCGTCCAGGGCCTGAAGATGGGCAGCTGTCGGATAGCCCTTATGCCGAGCGAATCCGAACTGCGGATAGCGCCTGTCCAGCGCCTGCATGTAGCGGTCCCTGCTGACTTTGGCCAGGATGGACGCCGCCATGATGCACGGGTGGATGCTGTCGCCCTTGATGATCGCCTGCGCCGGACAGGCTAGGTTTTGCGGCGTATGGTTGCCGTCGATCAGCGCCATGCCCGGTGTGACCTGAAGCTGCCGCAAGGCGCGCGCCATGCCGAGCAGGGTGGCCTGGAAAATATTGTGCAGATCGATTTCGTCCGGACCGACAAACACGATGCTGAACGCCAGCGACCGGGACTGGATGCCTTCGAACAGCCGATCCCGCTGTGTGGCGCTGAGTTTCTTGGAATCATCCAGACCCTGCAGACCATGGCCGTCAGGCAATATCACGGCGGCGCAGACCACGGGTCCCGCCAGAGGTCCGCGGCCCGCTTCGTCAACGCCTGCGATGATCATGGCCGCCTGGAATCCAGCAGCTCGAGAACCGATGCCGCCGCCTGGCGCGCGGCGTTTTTCCGCAGCGCCAGGTGGATCTCGAGAAACCGGGCGCCCAGCGCGTCCGCCAGGCTGTCATTGTCGATGAACGGTTTAAGCGACTGCGCGACGGCCTGCGGATTGCACGCATCCTGCATCAATTCCGGAATCAGGCGTTCGCCGGACAGCACATTGGGAAGGCTGTACGAGGAAACCTTGATCAACCCGAGGCGCTTGACGATGAAATAGGTGACCGGCGAGATTTTGTAGCAGACCACCATCGGGCGCTTGCAAAGCATGGCTTCCAGCGTGGCGGTTCCCGAAGCCAGCAGGACGGCCTTGCTGGCGACCATGGCGGTCTGCGTTTCGCCGTCGAGGATCCGCGTGTTCGGCAAGGGCCGTTCGCGCAGATGCCGTTCGATGGAGGACCGGCAGGCCGCGTTGGCGGCGGGAATCAGGAACTGAAGTTGCGGAAACTCTTCGTGCAGCAGTCGCCCGGCACCGATGAAGGTCGGCAGCAGCCGGTCGATTTCCGATAGCCGTGAGCCGGGCAGGATGGCCAATGCGTCCCTGCCGTCCAGCGCCAGGCTGTGTTTCGCCTGAAGCCGGTCGCTGTTCAGCGCGATGGTGTCGGCCAGCGGATGCCCGACGAACACCGCGTTCACGCCGTACTGCGCGTATATCGGCGGTTCCATCGGAAACAGGCAAAGCACCAGGTCCGCGCTTTGCGCCATCTTGGCGGCGCGGCCCTGACGCCAGGCCCAGATGGATGGGCTGACGAAATGCACGGTGCGCAGGCCGGCCTGCTTGCAGCGTTTTTCCAGACCCAGATTGAAATCCGGCGCGTCAATGCCGATGACC
>DATMWF010000065.1:0-8429 GCA_035562675.1 Arenimonas sp.
CGACAGGTGGTTCCAGTAAGGCACAAAGCTGTCGATCAGGCGCTTGTCGGCGTCGTGGAACTGCAGCAGGCCGCCCCAGTCGCTGTCCCAGTCCTTGCTCAGGTTGATGACATAGGCGCAGACACGTCCTTCGATGACGTCTTCATCCTGATGCCGGGTCAGGAACTGGCCGGGCCGGTAGCGCGTGGCCTGCGCGCTGACCCGGTCAATGGTCGGTTCGCCGGTCAGGCGGCGTGCGAACAGCAGGAACTCCGGCGTGTTGAGGAACTCCAGCACATCGTGCAGCAGGTTGCGCGTCCAGCCCTCCTTGACCGCGCGGACCATCATGTAGCTGTCATAGGAAAACTGGAATTCGGTTTTCGCGCGCGCATAGGCCTGTGTCAGTAAAGCCAGCCGGTCCTGCTCGCTCATGGCGGCATAGGCCTCGGCCGCGATGGTATGCGATGCGCCGCCGGAGCGCTCCGCCAACGCCCAGGGGATCTCCTCGGCGAGGCACCGGTGGATGGCCGCTGCGGCATCTTCCTGCAGGAAGCCGGGAATCTGCACCCGGGTGTCCTGCACCAGCCGTTGACGGTACAGGTTGATGTTCAGTTCGTTGTTGATCACGGCGGGTTCCGTCAGTAGCCGGCGGCTTGGCCGTCTTTGCGGCTTTCGCTGGCGCCGGTGTAAACGCCGGTCTGCACGTCGCGCATGATCGCCTGGTAACCGCCGTACGGGCCGTCCGCGAACTCGACCGTGTGGCCTTTGCGCATCAGCGCCTGGATGGTCGGGTAGCCGAAGCCGGATTCCAGGTTGACCACGCCGCCGTCCTGCATCGGCGTGTTCTGGCCGTCCGGCTCGGTCGAACCGTCATGCTGGATGCGCGGCGCATCGCCGGCTTCCTGCAGGTTCATGCCGAAGTCGATCAGGTTCATCACGATCTGCACATGGCCCTGCGGCTGCATGGCGCCGCCCATCAGCCCGAAGCTGATCCAGGGCTGGTCGTTTTTGGTGATGAAGGCCGGGATGATGGTGTGGAAAGGACGCTTGTTCGGCGCGAACGAATTGGCGTGGCCCTGCTTGAGCACGAACTGCTCGCCGCGGTCCTGCAGGATGAAGCCGAGTCCCGGCGGCGCCATGCCCGACCCCATGCCGCGGTAATTGGACTGGATCAGGCTGACCATCATGCCGTTGGCATCGGCGACGGTCAGGTAAATCGTGTCGCCCTGGTTCAAGGCGGCGCCGGCATCGACCGCCTGCATGGCTTTATCCGGGTCGATCGATTTCGCGCACTCGGCGGCGTAGGATTTCGATAACAGCCTGGCCACCGGCGTTTTCACGAAATCCGGATCGGCATACAGCGCGGCGCGGTCGGCGAATGCCAGCTTCTTGGCCTCCACGAACGCATGCACGTGCGCGGGCGATCCGAAGGCGATCTTGGAGAAGTCGGTCAGCTCGAGGATGTTCAGCATCTGCAGCGCCGCCAGGCCCTGACCGTTGGGCGGCAGTTCCCAGACCCGCACGCCGCGGTAGGTGGTGGAGATCGGCTCCACCCATTCGCCGGTGTGCGCGGCCAGGTCTTCCACCGATAAAAATCCGCCCTGGGCCTGGATGTAATCGGCGATGGTCTTGGCGATGCGGCCTTTGTAGAACGCGTCCGCGCCGCCGTCGGCGATGCTCTGCAGGGTATTGGCCAGGTTCGGATTCTTCCAGACCTGGCCCTTCACCGGCGCCTTGCCGTTGAGGGTGAACTGCTCGTTGAAGCCGGGGTATTTGCCCAGACGCGGCACCGACAGGTTCCAGTAATGGGCGATGGTCTCCGCCACCGGATGCCCGTTGCGCGCATAGGCGATGGCCGGCGCCAGATCCGTCCGGATCGGCAACGCGCCGAACTTGGCATGCAGGTCGAACCAGGCGCGCACCGTGCCCGGTACGGTCACCGGCAACGGGCCATAGGAAGGAACCGAGGTATACCCGTTTTTCCCGAACCATTCCAGGCTGAGCTTGCCGGGCGAACGGCCGGAGCCGTTGTAGCCATGCAGCTTCCGGGTTTTCGGATCCCAGACCATGGCGAACAGGTCGCCGCCGATGCCGTTACCGGTCGGCTCCATCAGGCCCAAGGCGGCATTGGCGGCAATCGCCGCATCCACCGCCGAGCCGCCCTGTTTCATCACGTCCAAGGCGATCTGGGTCGCCAGCGGATGCGAGGTGGCGGCCATGGCATGCGGCGCGAACACTTCCGAGCGGGTGGCGAACGGTTTGCCGGCGATGCGGTCAACCGCATCGGCAGATCCTGCGATGACCAGCAAAGCGCCCAGCGCGAACATTTTTTGGCACAGTGGCATAAAACATCCTTTGAAAAGTCCAAGACCCGGATCGATCCGATTTTCGGCGTAGCGCCCGCCTTCGGGCCGCTTGCTGATTGTGTCAGTTTAAATCAGCCGCCGCGCGAAGTGTTCATGCGCCGTGAAGCCCGTGGTCACCGGATAGTTTCACTGCCGGGGCCTTCGCCGGCTCAGGGCGCCAGCTTGCGCTTGAGCGCACTGGCCACGGAGTGTGGCAACTTGGGCATGGCGCGCAGCAACCAGGGCAGAAGTCTGCGCTTGAAGCCACCCAGCGACTCGGGCACCACCGCTTCGATCAGGTGCGGGCCGGGATGCGCCAAAGCGTATTCCATGGCCTTCAGCAGATCCTCGGCGCTGCTGACGCGCACCGCGTGCACGCCCATGCCCTGGGCCAGCCGGGCAAAATCCAGCACCGGACCGCGCAGGTCGAGCTGCGACTTGGCCTTGGGACCGGCACCCTCGGCACCGACCCGCTCCAGCTCGACATTAAGCACCGAGTAGGACGCGTTGTTGAAGATGATCGCGGTGACGTCAAGGCGCTCGCGTGCCATCGTCCACAGCGACTGAATGGTGTACATCGCGGTGCCATCGCCGATCAGCGCCAGTACCGGCCTGTCGGGGCAGGCGATGGCCGCGCCGATGGCATTCGGCAGCCCTTGGCCAATGGCGCCGCCGGTCAGGGTGATCAGGTCGTGGCGCGGGGCGCCGGCGGTCATGATCGGCAGCATCAGCCCGGAAGTGATTGCTTCATCCACTAAAATGGCATTTTCCGGCAGCAGGTGGCCTACCGCTTTGCATACCTTGGCGGCCGTCAGCTTGCCGCGCGGCCGGCTTGGGCGCTGCGCGGCCTGCAAGCGCGGCTGCGCTTGACCGGCACCGAGCGCGGTGGCCAGCTTTTCCAGGCTGGCGGTGGTGTTCTGCGCGGGGTTGGCCAGGGTATGTACCTTGCAGCCGGACGGGACCAGATCGCTCTGTTTGCCCGGATAGGCGAAGAATGACACCGGCGCCTTGGCATCGACCAGAACCAGCTCATCGATTTCGGCCAACTGCACGCCGGCCATCTCGGCCAAGTAGGCGATGCGCTCGACAGCCGGCAGGCCGGCGCCGCGCTGCATACGGGTGGGGAATACTTCGGCCAGCAATTTGACGCCGCTGTGCTCGGCAATACGTGCAGCGGTCAGCAGGTCGGCCTCACGCAGGGCGCGCCCGCCGAGCAGCAAGGCGACCCTGCGGCCGGAGCGCACGGCGGCAGCTACGGCAGCCACGGCGGCATCGTCAGCCACGTCAGGGTTCGGTGCCGGCGGTGGCGGGCAGGCCACGCCGCCCTCGCCCCAGGACACGTCCGCCGGCAGGATCAGCGTAGCCACCTGGCCCGGGTAGCCGCGCGCCGCGGTGATGGCGTCCACTGCATCGCGGCACAGTTCGGAGGTGCTGGCCGACGTGCGCACGAAGCCCGGTGAAACATTGCGCGCCACGGTCTCGATATCCGACTGCAGCTGCGCGTCGTACTGGGTGTGGTAGGTGGCGTGGTCGCCGACGATGTTGACCACCGGCACCTTGCCCTTGCGCGCGTTGTGCAGATTGGCCAGGCCGTTGCCCAGACCGCAACCCAGATGCAGCAAGGTCGCTGCCGGCTTGTCGGCCATGCGTGCGTAACCGTCGGCGGCGCCGGTCGCCACGCCTTCGAACAGGGCCAGTACGGCGCGCATGCGCGGCTCGCCGTCGAGGGCGGCCACGAAGTGCATTTCGCTGGTGCCGGGATTGGTGAAGCAGACGTCGACACCGGCATCGACCAGCGTTTTCATCAGGGCTTGGGCGCCGTTAGGCATGGAATTCTCCTTAGTGGATAGGTCAGGGCGCAGCGGCGGCAGCGACGCGGTCGAGATGGGAAGGGCCGATAGCCGCTATTCGGGTGACTCCGGCGAAGGTCATGACCAGCTGCAGTTCGCGCTGCCAGCTCGAAAGCAGGGTGTGCACGGCTGATTCTCCGCCGGCGGCCAGCGCCCAGGCCCAAGGACGGCCAATCAACACGCCACGCGCACCGAGGGCCAGCGCACGGAACATGTCCGTGCCGCTGCGGATGCCGCCATCCACCAGAATTTCGCAGTCGGCACCCACTGCCTGGGCGATCTCCGGGAGTTTGCGCGCGGTGGAGCATACACCATCGAGCTGGCGGCCGCCGTGGTTGGACACCACCAGCCCCTGAGCGCCGATGCGCACGGCCTGGCAGGCGTCTTCGGCATCCAGAATCCCCTTGATGATCAGCGTGCCCGGCCACAGATCACGAAGCCATTCGATATCCGCCCACGTCACGCCGGGGTCGAACTGACTGTCGACCCAGGCCTTAAAGGCGTTCAGGTCGCGGGCGCCAGGGACCTGCTCGCTGAGGCTGCCGAACAACAGCGGCTGGCCACGCAGGGCAACATGCCACAACCAATGCGGGCGGCAAAGCACTTGCCGCAGGCGGCCCAGTGCCGGGGACAGGCCGGTGGCGGTGAGACCGTTGCGGGTATCGCGGTGGCGCATGCCCGGCAAGGGCAAGTCGACGGTGAACAGCAGCGTCCGCGAGCCGTTGGCCCACGCTTTGTCCAGGATGGCGCGCACGGCGCCCCGGTCGCGCAGCATATACAGCTGGAACCAACAGGGCGTATGAGTGGCCGCCTGCACTTCCTGCAGCGAGCAGATACCGACCGTAGACAGGGTAAAGGGCACCGTCAGCGCGGCGGCGGCGCGGGCCGCCTGGACTTCGCCGCGCCGAGCCAGCATGCCGGCCAGTCCGACGGGCGCCAATGCCAACGGCATGGCGCAGTCTTGGCCGGCCAGTGTGGTTCGCGTATCGATGTGGTCTACGTCAATCAATACGCGCTGACGCAGGCTGACGTTCCGCCAGTCGGCCATATTGGCCGCCAGCGACTGCTCATCGGTGGCGCCGCCCGCGACATAATCGAACAGGAATCGCGGCAGCCGCCGGCGCGCGAGCTGGCGGTAATCCTCCGTGCTGGCGGGAAAGGCGTGGGCGCTCATGACGGGCTGCTGGATTTCATCCGCCATGCCGGATGCTACGGGCTGCCGCCCGGGCGGTTAGAACGCAGCCTGGCAGGAAGGTACCCTCCAGCGAGCGTTTGCCGCTGGCGCCGCCGCCGCCAAAACCGGCGGCTTCGCCGACGCAATAGAGGCCAGCAACCGGCTGTCCGGAGGCATCCAGTACACGGCTGTGCAGGTCGGTCTGCAGCCCGCCCAAGCTCTTGCGCGTGATCAGCTGCATGTGAATGGCGATGAAGGGGCCCGCACCCGGCTTCTGCAGCGGCGCCGGCTTGCAGGTTCGCAGGCGGTCCGGGCCCCACTGGCGGGCATGCAGGATGCTGCGGATCTGGCCATCGTTGTGCAGCCGCATGCCACCGGCAAAGTTGGCGTCGAAGGCATCGGCGGTGGTTTGCAGCACGGCCGGGTCGATGTCCTGCGTGCAGGTCAACGCGTTCATCTTCGCCGCCAGCCCGGCCAGCGTGTCATCCACCAGAAAATGCCGGCTTTCGCGCTGCATCTGCCGGACCAGGCGGTGATTGCCGAGCAGCATTTCGGTGACCAAGGCCGGGAACTGCCGGTCGCGGATGCGTTGGTTGTGCTCGGCGCCGGAAATGGCGAATTCCTTGGCGGCGATGCGCCAGTTCAGCAGGTGCCAGGTCCACGGCTTTTCCTGTTCGGCAACCCGCTGGCAAAGCCAGTGGGTGTCGAAACCGGTCACCAACGGTTCGGGGCCGATGCGCTCGCCGCGGTGGTTGAGCCACAGCGCCGACTTGCACGGGATGGTCGACAGGCCATGGCCCTCGAAATGCGGATAGGGATGCGGGAAGCCCGCGGCGTAGTTCCACATCTCGCCGGCATGGGTTATCTGTCCGCCGTAGGCGTCAGCCACCCGATGGTGCAGCTTTCCGTCGGCATAGGGGTGCGCGCCGTTGAGCATGGCCGCCGGCATTGGCCGGTGCTTCGGCCAGTTGGCCCGCGTCTCGGCATGGCTGCCGTTGATGCCGCCCATGGCCAACACCACCACCGGTGCCTGCAGACGCCGTTCGGCGCCGGTCTCTTCGCAGACCGCGACGGCGCCATGCAGCAGGCCGGCCTGATGATCCAGCGCGGTGATGCGGTGCCGGTGCAGCAGCGTGAGCCGGCCGCCGCTGCCTGCGGCATGCAACGCGGCGATCATGCGCCGCGTGAGTTCGCGCGAAGTGCCCCAGACCACGTGGTAGCGTGGCAGGCTGTTGCCGTCGCCGCGCAGGCCGCGCTCTACCCAGTTCACTGCCGGCATGAACTTCACGCCTTCGCCCATCAGCCAATCATAGACCTCGGCGCGCGAATGCTCGACGTAATAGCGCGCCCACTGCCGGGGATAGTGGTCATCCGGCCCCAGCTCGCCGAAGCGCAACCAGTCGCGCAATGCAATTTCCGGGCTGTCGGGAATCTTCATGCGTGCCTGCAGCGGCGTACCCACCAGCGCCATGCCGCCGAAGGCCCAAAGCGCCAGCCCGCCGAAACGCGCGGGCGTGTCGCGGTCGACGAGGGTCACACGCTTGCCCGCGCGCAGGGCTTCCAGCGCGGTGATGATGCCCGCCAGACCGCCGCCCACCACCAGCACATCGGATTGCACTAACGGGCTTGCCAACAGCAGTCTCCTGGCGCAGACGGTCCGGCATTGACTGCGGTCAACAGCCGTAATTTTTGGCACAATGGCATAACGCGTTCCTTAGAAGATACCTGTGATGCAGATAAATCCGGTTTTCAGCGTACCGTTCGTCTTCGAGCAGATGGCTGATTGTGCCAGTTTAAATCAGCGGCCGCGCGAAGTGTTCATCCGGCGCGAATGCAACCGCTTGATGGCACTGCGCTGATGCCGGCATGGACCCTGTACCTGATTGAATGCACCAGAGGTCCGGGCACCGTCTACTACGCCGGCATCACCACCGACATGACGCGCCGCTTCAAGCAGCATGCCGGCGGAACCGGCGCGCGCTTCACCCGTGCCAACCCGCCGATCCGCCTCATCGCGACCCGGGAGTTTCCCGACCGCGCCGCGGCATCCCGCGCCGAGGCGGCTTTGAAGAAGCTGCCGCGCACTCGCAAGCCGGGGTTTTTTACTTAGCAGCAAGCGCCGGCATCGGCAGCCCATCCGGATGCCGGCGTATACTGGCCACTGGGCAACGGTGATGCCATCCGGCATTTCCGGCAACGTCATTGGATGAGGATGCGCGCATGGCAGATGCTGCGATGGAACCGGCCGAAGACACCGTTTTCCGCGCCCACGGCGTGACCAAGACCTACCGCATGGGCGATGTGGAAGTGCATGCCCTGCGCGGCATCGACCTGACCCTGCGGCGCGGCGAGTTCGTGGTCATGCTCGGACCGTCCGGCAGCGGCAAATCCACCCTGCTCAACATCCTCGGCGGCCTGGACATCCCGAGCGCCGGCGAAGTCTGGTACTGCGACCACCATCTGGACGGCGCCGGCGAAGCCGAACTGACCCGCTTCCGGCGCGAGCATGTCGGCTTCGTGTTCCAGTTCTACAACCTCATCCCGAGCCTGACGGTGCGTGAAAACGTGCAGCTGGTCGCCGACATCACCGACGATCCGATGCCGGTCGACGAAGCCATCGGGCTGGTCGGGCTGACGCCGCGCAGCGGGCATTTTCCGGCCCAGCTGTCCGGCGGCGAGCAGCAGCGGGTCGCCATCGCCCGCGCCATCGTCAAGCGGCCGGCGGTGCTGCTGTGCGACGAACCCACCGGCGCGCTGGATTACCAGACCGGCAAGCTGGTGCTGGAGGTGATCGAGCAGATCAACCGGGAGCTCGGCACCACCGCCGTGGTGATCACCCACAACGCGGCCATCGCCGGCATGGCCGACCGCGTCATCCATCTGGGCGACGGCCGGATCCAGCGCATCGAACGCAACGCGCACAAACTGCGCCCCTCCGAACTGTCCTGGTGATCCGGTGAAGGCCCTGGACCGCAAACTGCTGCGCGACCTGCGCCTGATGTGGAGCCAGGCGCTGACCATCGCCCTGGTGGTGGCCAGCGGCGTCGGCGGTTTCATCACCACGATCAGCGCCGTGGACTC
>DATMWF010000066.1:0-4248 GCA_035562675.1 Arenimonas sp.
TGCTGATGCTGTCGCGCAACGAGCGCGGCATGGGCCAGTGCAACATCCACAAACTGGCCACCCAGCTGGTCGAGGCCAACCGCGGGCATATCGCCAACAAGCCCATCGAGCTGTCCGTGGAGGGCGAAACCGATGTCGTCATCGATGCGCCGGAAGCGGTGCTCTCGGTCGCCATCGGCAACCTGCTGGGCAATGCCTGCAAGTACACGGCGGAAGGCGAAGTGCGCTGCCGCATCGAACGCGACCGCGTGCTGATCGAAGATACCGGTCCCGGCTTGAGCACGGAGGATGCGGAACGGCTTTTCGAGCGTGGCTACCGCGGTTCCAGCGTGGGCACCACCACCGGCGGCGGCATCGGCCTGTCGATCGTGCGCCGTCTCTGCGAGCTGTACGGCTGGCATGTCAGCATCGCGCCGCGTGAGCAGGGCGGCGCGGTCGCCATCCTCCGCTTCAACTGATCAGAACTGCATCCACCAGCAATCGAAGTGGCGGCGCAGGCGGAATACGGTGCTCTGCGTCTGCGAACTGGCGTCGGTACGGAACTGCAGCAACTTGATCGCGTAGGGCGCGCGGCGGCGCGTCAAGGGCGGTAACGCTTCGGTAGCGTAGTCCTCTACGGCATCCTCATCGTACAAGGGCGGTTCCGGTTCATCCGGGTAAACCAGCTGGATATCCATCAGCGGACTGTTGACGATGCGCTCGAGCCGGTCCATGAGCTGTTCGGCCTGTGCGTCGCCGACATCCACCCAGTGGTAATACTCGGCCAGTTGGTTGGTGTCGCGCATGTCGATCGCCGAACGGACCCCGTATGCCAGGTCGTCTGGTGTCCGGCTGCAGCTCGGTGCCACGGCCATGTGGACACGCGGTCCGCCGGGTACGCCGGCCGCCTGGGTGGGCGCCTTGGACGGTGCCTGTTCGGTTTCTTCATCCGCGCAGCGCCGGTCGGTGAACACCACGGAACCGTCAGCCCGTTCGCAACGCCTGACGTCCTGGGCCGTTGCGGATTGCGCCCAGACCGACGCGGAAAGAAGGAAAACCGTGTGCCATTTCATCAAAGCACTGTAGCTTACCTTCAGCGTAAACGCGAGAGAACGGCCGCCGTCGGTTTCGCCAGGTTCAGGGTGTAGAAATGCAGCTCCTCCGCGCCGCCGTCGAGTAGCCTGCGGCACAGGTCGGCGACGCAGTCGGCGGCGAACGCGCGGATGCTTTCCGCGTCATCGCCGTATGCCTGCATGCGCTGCGCCATCCAGCGCGGGATTTCGGCGCCGCACATCTGCGAGAAGCGGCGGATCTGCGAATAATTGGATATCGGCATGATGCCGGGGATGATCGGCAGCGTGACGCCCTGCCGGCGCACGTCATCGACGAACCGGAAGTAGGCGTCGGCGTTGAAGAAGTACTGGGTGATCGCCGAACTGGCGCCGAGCCGGGCTTTCTCGACGAAGTGCCGGATGTCGGCATGGGCGTCTTCGGCCTGCGGATGGATTTCCGGATAGCAGGCCACGGTGATCTCGAAATCGTCGGCGAATTCCTGCCGGATGAACTGCACCAGTTCCGAGGCGTAATGCATGTCGCCGGCGCGGGCCATGCCCGAAGGCAGATCGCCGCGCAGCGCGATGACGCGCGTGCAGCCCTGCTGTTTATACCCGCTCAGCAGTGCATGGATCTCTTCCCGGGTGCCGCCCATGCAGCTCAGGTGCGGCACCGCGGCCAGGCCGTGCTGCCGGGCCAGGGTCTTGACCGTTTCACCGGTGTAGCTCAAGGTCGAGCCGCCGGCGCCGAAGGTCACCGAGGCGAATTCAGGCGCGAATTCCTTCAGGGCAAGCACGGTGCGGTCGAGCTGGGCGCGCTGCTCGTCGGTTTTCGGCGGGAAGAACTCGTAGGATATTTTCATGGCGTTTTCCAGGCAAAAAGAAAGGGCGCATGCGCGCCCTTCCAGGGTGACTCAGTAGCGGTAATGTTCCGGCTTGTAAGGGCCTTCGACGTCCACGTTCAGGTAGGCCGCCTGTTCCGGCGTCAGCTTGGTCAGCACCACGCCGATTTTTTCCAGATGCAGGCGCGCGACTTCCTCGTCGAGTTTCTTCGGCAGGATGTACACCTTGTTTTCATAGGTGTCTTTGTTGGCCCACAAATCAATCTGAGCCAGTGTCTGGTTCGAGAACGAGTTCGACATCACGAAGCTCGGGTGGCCGGTCGCGCAGCCGAGGTTCACCAGACGGCCTTCGGCCAACATGTAGATCGCGTTGCCGTTGGCGAACGTGTATTTGTCGACCTGCGGCTTGATGTTGAGCTTGACGGCATCGGAGGTGTTCAGGCGTTCGACCTGGATTTCATTGTCGAAATGGCCGATGTTGCACACGATGGCCTGGTCCTTCATGTTCTGCATGTGTTCCAGGGTCAGCACGTCCTTGTTGCCGGTGGTGGTGACGTAGATGTCGCCGCGGCCCAGCGTCGCTTCGACGGTGTTGACTTCAAAACCTTCCATCGAGGCCTGCAGGGCGTTGATCGGATCGATTTCGGTGACCACGACGCGGCAGCCGTAGGCGCGCAGCGAATGCGCCGAGCCTTTGCCGACGTCGCCGTAACCGCAGACCACGGCCACTTTGCCGGCCAGCATCACGTCCATCGCGCGCTTCAGGCCGTCGGCCAGCGATTCACGGCAGCCGTACAGGTTGTCGAACTTGGATTTGGTCACCGAGTCGTTGACGTTGATGGCCGGCACGCGCAGGCCGCCGGCTTCCATCATCTGATACAGGCGGTGCACGCCGGTGGTGGTTTCCTCGGAAACGCCGCGCCAGTCCTTCATCACGTTGGTCCAGAAACCCGGACGTTCGGATTGCGTGCGCTTCAACAGGTTCTTGATGACCTGTTCTTCGTGCGAGCCCGATTCGGTATTGACCCAATCCGAACCCTGTTCCATTTCATAGCCTTTGTGCAGCAGCAGGGTCACGTCACCGCCGTCATCGACGACCAGTTCAGGGCCTTTGCCGCCCGGAAAGGTCACCGCGTCCAGCGTGCAGTCCCAGTATTCTTCCAGGGTTTCGCCTTTCCAGGCGAACACCGGCGTGCCGGTCACGGCGATCGCGGCGGCGGCGTGGTCCTGGGTCGAGAAGATGTTGCAGGACGCCCAGCGCACGTCGGCGCCGATGTCCTTCAGGGTCTCGATCAGCACGGCGGTCTGGATGGTCATGTGCAGCGAACCGGTCACGCGCACGCCCTTCAGGGGCTTGGCGGCGGCGTATTTCTGGCGGATCGACATCAGGCCGGGCATTTCGTGCTCGGCGATGTCCAGTTCCTTGCGGCCCCAATCGGCCAGGGTGATGTCGGCGACTTTGTAGTCGGGTTTGATTTTGGCAACTGCGTTCATGGTGGCGCTCCTGATATGGGTTTTCCGCCGGTTAAGCGGAAGGATATCGGGCGCCGTTGCAACGGGTGGGTACCTTACGTCGAGCCTGTTCCCTTGCGTGTTCATTGAAGACTTGCCGGGCTTGCAGCGCCCCTCGACGGGGTGGTTTTCACGGACAGCATAGCGTTCCGTGCGGGTATTTCATGTGAAAACCGGACCGGCTTGCGCCGATCCGGCCGTTATCCATCGATTACAGTTTGGCGGCCTTGCGCAGGGCTTCGGCACGATCGGTCTTTTCCCAGCTGAAGGCGGTGAAGGATTCCGACTTCTGCACTTTCTTGCCGTTCACGATCTCTTCCCACTTGTAGGTGCTTTCCTTCGGCTTGCGGCCGAAATGGCCGTAGCTGGCTGTGGCCTGGTACATCGGGTGCAGCAGGTCGAGCATCTTGGTGATGCCGAACGGACGCAGGTCGAAATGGCCGCGGATCAGCTTTTCGATCTGTTCATCGGAAATCTTGCCGGTGCCGAAGGTGGTGACCGAAATCGAGGTCGGTTCGGCCACGCCGATGGCGTAGCTGACCTGCACTTCGCAGCGGTCGGCCAGGCCGGCGGCGACCACGTTCTTGGCCACATAGCGCGCGGCATAGGCGGCCGAACGGTCGACCTTGGACGGATCCTTGCCCGAGAACGCGCCGCCGCCGTGGCGGGCCCAGCCGCCGTAGGTGTCGACGATGATCTTGCGGCCGGTCAGGCCGCAGTCGCCGACCGGACCGCCGATGATGAACTTGCCGGTCGGGTTGATGTGGTATTTGGTGCCTTTATGCAGCAGCTTGGCCGGCAGCACGGGCTTCAGGATTTCCTCGCGCACGGCTTCGATCAGGTCTTTCTGGCTGATGCCGGGA
>DATMWF010000067.1:0-3016 GCA_035562675.1 Arenimonas sp.
TGGATCAAGCGCCGCACACCATAGCGCTGCATGGTCTGAAGCACGTCTTCGGGGGTCACGTCGGTGATGGTTTCCAGCTGCTGCTCCGACTTCAGCTGCTGTTGGCGCGCTTGGCTGCCTTGCCGCGCCTGTTCGGCGAAGGCGCGGCGCGCGGCCAGGCTCTGCGAAAGCATCCGGTTCTGCCATGCCGGGTTGCGCACCTGCGCACGGAACTTTTGGTAGTCGGTATCCCGGGTGCACAGCAGGTCACCGTGCATCAGCAGGGTCGGCTCACCGGCACAGGTGATCACGGCATAATCCGGCAGCATCTGCCCGCCGATGGTTTCGGCGAAGCGTGTGCCGAGCAGGAAGTCGCGGTTGCCGCGCTGGACGAAAATCCGCGTGCCGCTGGCGCTGCATCCGGCCAAGGCGGTCTGCACGCCGAGCGCCAGCGCGCTGTCGTCATCGTCGCCGATCCAGGCTTCGAACAGGTCGCCGAGGATGTACAGGGCTTCGATGCCCCGGCATTGGCCGGCGAGCAGGTCGTAGAACTGGCGGGTGGATTCCGGACGGTCGGCGTCCAGATGCAGATCGGAAATGAATACCTGTGTCACGTCAGCTCAATCCAGGACGCGCGCTTGGGTGATGATTATCGGGGTGGTGGGTACATGTCCGCCCAGTTTCTCGTCGGCGGCCACGGTAACCGGCCGGATGGCGTCGATGACATCCTGGCCTTTGACGATCTGTCCGAACACCGCATAGCCGCGGGATGACATGGTCGCCGTCGAGGTGAAATCGAACTGCGGATTGTCCACGACATTGATGAAGAACTGGCTGGTGGCGGATTCGCTGTCATTGGCGCGCCGCGCGGCGGCGACGGTTCCGCGTTTGTTGCTCAGGCCATTGTTCGCTTCGCTGCGGATGTAGCCGCGGTCGGCCTTGATCCGGCCGTCGGCGGTATAGGCGCCGCCTTGGATCAGCAGGTTGCGGATCACGCGGTGGAAGACCGTGTTGACGTAATGCCCGGATTCCACATAGGCCAGGAAATTCCTGACCGTTATCGGGGCCTTTTCAGGAAACAATTCGATGACGATGACGCCTTTGTTGGTGGTCAACTCGACCTTGGGGTTGTCATTGATAGCGATTTCCTGGCTGATGAACCCGCTGTCCTGCATTGGCGCCGCCTTGCTCTGACCGGCGATTTCGACTTCCTGCGTGGTTCGGGGACTGGCCCATGGCGCGCTGCTGAGCAACAGCAGGGCGCAGAAGGCGGCGCTTTTCAGAAGGAAAGATTTCATAGCGCCCAGTTTAAAGCATTACACGCCAAGATTCGATTACTGATGGGTTTCGCCCCGGTATTTCAGCCAGCCGCCGGCATGCCTGCCGGCTGGGTCGCGATGGGTCCAGTGGACGATGCCGCCCTTGGCATTCCAGACGTATTCGCCCTTGAACTGAATCGCTTCGCCCGGCTGAATATCGGCCAGCCGCGGCGCCAGGTCGATATTGTGCGCGATCAACACGCTTTGGCCATCGGGCAGTTCGACCAGGATGCGCTGGTGCCGGCTGCCGTTGTTGTCGTCGGACAGCGCTTTGATGATCCGCCCCTGGCTTTGGACCGGGATATCCGACTGTTTCAGCCGGAAGGCCTGCGCAATCGCGGTTTCGGCCGGGGCTTCCGCCTGATCGGTCCGGCCAGCGCCGGCCTGCGGTCTGTATGCCGTGGCCTCAGGCGGTGAATCCTGATGCGATTCACGTCCCAGATAAAACGCCGCCAGTGCGATGCCCAGCAACAGGATGGCTTTTTTCAGCATGGGATCAGGCGTTCAGTTTTTTACTGTAGTAGTAGAATTCCTGGTCGCGCTGCCAGCCCTGTTTTTCATACAGGTCCTGCGCGGAGGCGTTGCTGATGGCGGTCGCCAGTTCCAGGCCGCTCAAGCCCAGATTCCTGCCCAGATCCTCGGCCGCGCGCATCAAGGCGCGGCCCACGCCCTGGGTCCGGGCGGATTCGGCCACGAACAGGTCATTCAAGATCGCGATGCGGCTGGTGGTGGTCGAACTGAAGCTGGGGTACAGCTGGCAAAAGCCAAGCAGGTCGTCGTTCAGCTGCGCGACCAGGATCCAGGAGTCGTTGCGCGCCATGCGTTCGCTGATGAAATCACGCGCGCGCTCGATGTCGGAGGCCTGCTTGTAAAAACTGCGGTAACCGTCAAACAGTTCGGCTAGCGCCTTGAGGTCCGAGGGTGTCGCCATCCGTACGCTGAGTATGCTCATGGTGCATCACCGCCCTGTTTGTCGGCGGCCGGGAAGTCATGGATGGGCAGTGGAGCGCAGGGCGTGGTATTTGACGGCATGGGTCGCTGAGGTCTTTAAAGAATATCCCACACTATGCCATAAATACGCGTTTTAGTCAGAGTCCGGAGGCCCCGTAATTGGCCAGAACGCGCGCGCTCGGGTCCATGACGTCGCAGCCCTGCCAGGCTTTATTGGGCATCCAGTAATCCGTGAT
Organism: Arenimonas sp.; assembly: GCA_035562675.1. Lineage (GTDB taxonomy): Bacteria > Pseudomonadota > Gammaproteobacteria > Xanthomonadales > Xanthomonadaceae > Arenimonas. The sequence continues at coordinate 2,486 of DATMWF010000067.1, forward strand.
CACGCCGGCCCGGCCCGGGTAAAAGCGCTCGAACACGTCCCGGTACCACAGCGATTCCTTGGTGAACGGCGTGGCATACGGGTATTTGACCGCGGCCGCCAGCAGGTCGTCATCGCTGTAAAGGGATTCGGCATGCGCTTTCAGGTAATCGACCATGGAATGCCCGACGGCATCGGAGAACGCCGCCTTTTCGCGCCACAGGATCTCATCGGGCAGGATGTTCATGCCGTCGAAGGCCTTGCGCAGCAGGTATTTGCCCATGTTGCGGGTGTTCATCTTCAGCTCGGGCGGTATGGCCATGCAGTAAGACACGAAATCCAGGTCGGCGAACGGCACGCGCGCCTCCAGTGAGTGCGCCGAAATGCAGCGGTCGGCGCGCAGCACGTCATACATGTACAGTTCGTCGATGCGCTTGACCGATTCGGCCTGGAACGCTTCGCCGCTGGGCGCGAAATCGGTGTATTTGTAGCCGAAGATCTCGTCGCTGACCTCGCCGGTCAGCAGGACCTTGATGTTGCTGTTCCGGTGGAT
>DATMWF010000068.1:0-1667 GCA_035562675.1 Arenimonas sp.
TTGACCGGCTGCGACATCTGGAACCATTTGCCCCAATCGCGGAAGTTGCCGAGACCGCGGTTGACGATGTAGGAGCCGATGCGGTTGGTATCGTGGCTGCCGAACAGGTTCTGGTTCACATAGGCCACGCCCGGCGGATACAAGTTGCGCAACTCGGCCAGTTTCTTATCGAAGGCCTTGGCACCGATGCGGCATTTACCCTCGTTGAACAGGAACTCGGCGGCGGTGAACGCGAAGTTGTACTGCATTTCGCCGTCGAACTCGTCGCCCTGCAGATAAGGCTTGACCACATCCGGGGTATTGACGATTTCCGCGGTCAGATAGGCTTCCGGATTGATCGCTTTCACGTGCCGGCGCCAGTCTTTCCAGAACGGATGCGCCACCATGTACGCCACATCCAGACGCCAGCCGTCGATGCCGTGCCGCGTACCCTTGCCTTTCGGGTTTATCCAACGTTCGGTGGCGGCGAAGATATAGGCCTTCGGGCCGGCCACGATGCCGCCTGCGTCCTCGCGTAGCTCGGGCAGCGATTTATTACCCCACCACCCTTCATAATCAAAGGTAACGCCGGCCGATGGCTCATCGAAGCTCTTGATGGTGAACCAGCCCAGATACGGCGATTTCATTTTGTTGCGGCGCACATCCTGCAGCGCGAAACTGTTGAAGCCCATGTGGTTGAACACGCCGTCGAAGATGATGCGGATGCCGCGCCTGTGCGCTTCATCGATCATCTTCAAGGCCAGCTCGTCGGCTTTGGTCCACACCCAGGTTTTCGGGTCGCCGGGGTTTTCGCCAGCCATCAAGGCGCGGTCGCCTTTCGGATCGGGGCCGAAGTTCGGGTCGATGTGGTGGTAGCTGGCGCCGTCGTATTTGTGGTTGGACGGCGCGTCGAAGACCGGATTCAGGTAAATGGCGGTGATGCCCAGCTCCTGCAGGTACGGAAGCTTGTCGATGATGCCCTGGATGTCGCCGCCATAACGCCGGCGCTGCATGTGTTTCCAAAGCTCAGGCTCGCCGTTGGCTATTTCGTAATCCTGCAGCTGATACCAGTCGCTGCCCCACGGATGCACGCGCCACTGCTTCGGCGGTTCCATCGGATCGGCACCGGCGATGTCGTCGACAGTCGGGTCGTTGCCCGGGTCACCGTTGCGGAACCGGTCCGGGAATATCTGGTACCAGACCACGGACTTGGCCCATTGCGGCACGAATTCAGGTGCCGTCGAGCCTGCAGAAGCCAATCCTGAAAAGGCGGCAAAGCCAAAAAAAACAGCAGCGCACGGGATCAAACGGCGGAAAAACGCTCCAGGACGCATGTTCGGCAACCCATAAATTGATTGACTCAAGCTTAGAGGAAGGCTGATGCCAAGTACATAGAATGCCTACGTATGCATCAACGACCTCATGGCTTGGCAAAGGGCTGCTAAACCAGTTCCATCAATCCCAGCAACGCCACAGCCACCGTTTGCCGGCGGACGGCTTCGCGGTCACCGTCGAAATGGAATACATCCGCCTTCGGATAATGCCCACGGCGTTTCCATGCGATCCAGACGGTACCGACCGGTTTGTCCGGCATGCCGCCGCCCGGGCCGGCGATGCCGGTCACTGCCACCGCCAAACCGGCACTTGACGTGATGAGCGCGCCCGACACCATTTCCAGCACGGTTTCC